>NZ_JAYLAA010000024.1:0-1912 GCF_035819015.1 Chryseobacterium salviniae
TATTTAATTTTTGACAAAAATATAATTGCTGTCAAAAAAAAGTTGTGACGCGCTTTTAAGTCCCTATTTATAAGCAATCCAAAATTTATTTTCTTCAATTGAAATAAAAATCTACACGGAATTTTATTTTTCAACTGAATTAAATTTTTATATTTGAAATAAGCGAGCGAGAGCAGACGATCACAGTGTAAAGCCTCGCGCGAGAAAATCCGGAGTAGGAAGTTTTGGAAAATGTGAGCGGGATTATACAATTATAAGTACAACGGTAAGGAGCTTCAGGAGACTGGGATGTACGATTACGGCGCAAGATTTTATATGCCGGATATTGGACGTTGGGGTGTTGTGGATCCGCTGGCGGAGAAAATGAGAAGACATTCACCATATAACTATGCATTTAATAATCCTATAAGGTTTATTGATCCAGATGGAATGAAACCTGATCAATTTATGACAATGAATGATTTAATGAATGATGATCCTCCTAGAAAAGGAGGGGTAAGATTTATATTAAACATTGGGGATAGTGCAGATATGCGAGATGCGGCTAAAACACGGATGAAAGAGATACGCAAAAATTATCCTAATGATAAACTTATAGAAATAACTGATGGAAATTTAGGGAATTTATCTAAAACAGTTGCAAAGCATCTAAAAACAGCACAAAAAGAAGGATATGGAAAAACATATGAAGTGAGTGTATTTTCTCACGCCTCCACAGATGGACCTGTAGGATCCTATGATGCAAATAATCCTTATGATCTTTCAAATGAATCAGGAGATCCCATAGATAAAGGTCAAATGTCTTTAGAAGGTTGGTCTAAAATCAATTGGAATTTCGACTCAAGTAATAGTGTTGCTGCTTTTTATGGTTGCCAAAGTGATAATTTTGCAGAGAAATTTATGAGAATTAGCAATGTTTATTATACAGCTGGAGTAGGAGGAAGAGCAGGAGGATCTGAGTCTATATCAGGAGCATTTGATGGAACAGTAATAAACTTTATAATTCCAAATTCAAATGTTTATATGAGATCACAAACAGATGGAAAAGTTGATCCATTAACAGTTTATCGAAGAGGGTATACTGAAACTGTGGGTGGTAGGAGATATTTAAAACCAATTGAATATTATAGAAATGCAACCGTTCCTTCAAAATAATTATTGTATGAAAAATATAGCAAATTGGGTTATTGGTTTTTGTGTCTATTTGTTTTCCACTATTTTTTATCAGAAATTTTTTGGAGAGGAACCTTTTAATAATTCTTTTTCAATTGGTTTTCCAAGGTTTTACTATGAATTTTATTCAAGTGACTGTGTTAAATTAAACGGAAACAATTTCATAAACCTATTATTAAATATTGTCATATATGCACTTATTTTTTTAGTTTATATAAAAATATTAAGGAAAGAAAAAAATAACTGATTCCCCGCTGCGCAAAGTCTCCTGACTTTGAGTAGATAAATAAAAACCCACTGCAATTGCGGTGGGTTTTGTATTTTATAAAATGCTTTGAATTTTTCTTTTAGCGATAAAAGCGTCAATGACTGAAAAGATATGATTGCGGTCTTCAGGTTCAAATTTTGAGACCTCCAAAATACGGCTACTTGTATTTTTATCAATCTGCACATCTTCTTTTCCGGTAAGGTAATCCAAAGACACGTCCAAAATATCTGCAATCTTGCGAGCAATATCTATCGAGGGATAAACTTCGTTCCTCTCGTATCTTCCCAACACGTTTTTATGAATCCCCAATTGACTTGCCAAGTCGGTTTGGGAAATCCCTTTTTGTTTTCTAAGTTCTGAAACTATACTTCCGAAATCCATAATAAAGAAACTTTATAGGTTTAAAAAACCTTGTTTACTATTGAAATGTAAATATATGAAAACAAAATCGGTTCTTCAAAACTTAAAAAG
>NZ_JAYLAA010000025.1:0-6767 GCF_035819015.1 Chryseobacterium salviniae
AAAGAAAGTAAAATAATATGAAAATTATTATCTATAGAAGATACACCAAAAACCGAAAGAAATCCTACAAAAGTAACCTGGGAACTCTTCATAAAAAGAAGCAACGGGAAATTTACCACCACCAACATTAAGAAAAAAGGAACCGGTGATTTCACATTTGGTGAAAAAGCATTAGGGCATACCTTCCGCTTGGAAGCTTATCTTTATAAGCCTGAAGGAGGCGGATTAATGATTACCCCAAAACGCGACAAAATACCGAGAATAAGTAAGGTTGAGCTGTTTTATGTGGATGATTCCAGAGGAACTACCTTCAGCTTCATGGAAAAGCTCCGTGCAAGAGCTTATGCGGTGAACCTGTTTAATAAAGAACTTGTTTTTACCCTTTGGGAAGATGATGCTAAAGGTGGCGGACATAGCAAAAGCAATACGCCCATTGCCACACAAAAAACGAAAGTAGACCACAACGGCATCGCCGTTACCGAATTTCTCCTGTCGAAAGCCTTAATGCAGAAAGCCATGCAGGGCGAAGCAGATCCTAAACAATTAGAGTTTTATGTAACGGTAGAATACTATTCCCATAAAAAACATGCAACGGATAATGTCGAGGTGAATAATCCTTTTCCTCAAACTCCGAAATCAAAAACCTCATCAATACCTGCCAAAGCCAAAGGCTCACCCGCAGAACAGAAACCAAAATCTAAAAAAGAAGAAAAAGGAATTTTAGAAAGCATTGCAGATCAATTTCTGGAACTTTGGGATTGGAGCGAAAGCAAAGGAACGATCCAAAAAGACCAGCCGCCAACCCTGCCGAAACCGGAAGGCAGAAGCCCGGCGGTGGTGAGTGAGCCTAAGCAGGAGAATCAAAAAGAAGATTGTATATGTAAGAGGCACAATTTAATTTGGGGTAATAAAGTAAGTTGCGAATTCAGAAAAAAAGTCGTAGAAATTTGTGCAGAACTTTGGGGAGAAGGTAACAAAATAAAAATGGCAAATGGATTGATGGCAGTGATGAAAGTTGAAACAGCAGGTTCCTTCAAAGCTCATCAAATTATGGGGAAGCCACTTCAAGATGTTAATTCAATTACAAAAGATGATTTTTGGCTAATTAGAAAAAACAAGGATGGTGAAATTACATCTAAAGCATCACGAGCTGTAGGTTTAATTCAGTTTACACAAGCAGCTTTGGAACAAATTGGAGAATTTACTTCTGGTAGTGGTTTTGATAAACTTCATGAAGTAAAATTGCGTTTTGCAAAAATGGGAGAGATTGCTCAGTTAGATAAAGTAAAAAAATATTTTGAACCAAGTAAAGATAAGATAAAATCCCCTGAAGATATATATTTGCATGTTTTTGCTCCAAATGGAGTTGGAAAAGCCGACACTTATGTTCTTTATGATAAAGATGTAGACGGTGAAAAATATAGACAGAATGAAAGTGTGGACAAAGAAAACAACCATGATGGCAAAATAACAAGGAGTGAAATTTTGGGAAGATACAGGATTAGCTATGGGGAAGGCTTACCGAATAATGCTGTGCAGTTTATATGTAAAGAAGAGGTTAAAGACGAGAGTTTAGCTAAAGATTGTGTGCAAATTCGGATATATTATCAGGACGCTCTTATAGAAAAACATATTCCTAAAAGCATTAAAGCAGGTTATGAAAACAAGTATGAGTATATCTATATTGATAAAAATGATACTGAACATAAAATAGGAGAATATTCTCATACTAATAGTAAATTAGTTAATCTAGCAACGTTTAAAGCATATAAAGAAGGCGGTGTCAATATTGCAATCGGAATAAAAGGAGGGCAGGAAAGTAAGTGTTACATTAAAACCCTTAATTTTGCTGCATTAATAGGTGCTTTAGCTGAAATTGATGCTTCAGATCTTTGTATTACCCAGTTTAGCACCTCTGACGGTGGTTCCCCAGCACCAAGCGTTTCTCATAAAGAAGGAGTTGCAGGTGATCTACGATATTTAAGCACTCATAGAGATGGTAGAGGAACACTATTGCAAGATTCTCATTTTGACTATGAGAGAAATGTAGCATTAACCGAAGCTTTATATAAATTTGGATATGGAAAGGATAAATTTATGTTATCCGAAAATTTCAATTATAACGGAAAAATAACAAGATTACCTCACACATTACATTATGCCAGAGGAAGGGTACGGCATCATCATCATTTACATATTCAAGGACTATCAGCAAATTTTAAAGAAATAGAAGAATGAAAAATTTAGTAATAGTAATAGCATATATGTTTGTTTTTTTTTCTTGTCAATACAAAGAAGAAAGTAAAATCATTAGCCGTGGCAATCCTTCCAAATTAAGTACCGTCCAAAATCAAAAAGATTTATTTAAAAATTTAAAGTTACCATTTTCATCATCTAATATTAATTTTATAACCGATAGTCTTGGTTATTATATTTATAACAAAAAAGATTATATTGATTCAGATGTTTTAGGCATAAATTTGCCGGTTAAAAAACCAATAATCCCAATAGGCAAACTAAAATATCCAAATTTTGTTATATATATTTATGGATATGGAAAAATTGGAGAAGAACTTTTACAACCAATAATAATGGCTAAAACATACGATAGAGAAAATAAATTAATAGACTCGCTCGAATTACAGAAATATCAAAGTTGGGACTATGAATTGCAGAAAACATTTGTTTATAATAAGAATAACAATATAGAAGTATTTGAAAATACAATTGCCTATGAATTAAATGACATTAACGAAGAAGGGATAAAAACATCTAAGCATAACAAATATTTTTTAGATAAAAATGGACATTTTATCAAAATCAATAATAAAAACCCATCAAAAAACTCAAGTTTTAACGGTACTTTCTCCGTATATGTTGAAACCGAACAAACCTCTACAGGTAAGGCATCAATTACATACAATTTTTCTATCAAAGATAGTATTGCAAACCTTAATACAAATACATATCATGAACCAATAAATTGTAATGGTAAATACAGAACGAAAGAAAAAGAAAACATTTTAGAATTGTATTATAATAATGGTGATGATTTTTGCAAACAAAAATTACCAAATTTCATCATTAAATATGAAAAAGGAAAATATTTAATTAAAGGAGTTGGAAACGAAGCTACTAATAAAGATTGGTTAATAATTGATAAGGATATTTAAGGAAGTCGTAATAAAAGGCAAGAATAAAACCAAAATCTAAAAAAGAAGAAAAAGGAATAGTAGAAACCGTGAGCGGCTGGTTTGGAGACTTATGGGATTGGGGAGAAACTAAAGGAACAGCCACCAAAGATAAAGCGCCTACGGTACAGAAACCAGAAGGAAGAAGCCCGGCGATGGTAAAACAACGGCCGCAAGAGAAGAAAGAGACTTGCGTGTGCAAAGAACAGTACAAAGATTTAGTTTGGGGAGGGAAAGTAAGTTGCGAGTTTAGGAAAAAGGTTGTGCAAATGGCTATAAATTTAGGGCTTCCTCAAAAAAATTATGAAGGAGCAAATTGGTTAATGACTATTATGGCATTGGAATCCGCCTATTCATTTAGCCCAAAATGCGGAACTTTTGGAAAAAATCCTGATGAAAGCAGTAAATATAAGTATGTAGGCTTGATACAATTTGGTAAGGCGGCTGCGGAAGAAGTAGGAACAACAAGAACGCATTTAATTTCATTAACAGCCGAAGAACAATTAGATTATGTAGAAAAACATTTTCAATTGAAACAGTTTAAAGGCTTACTCAATAATAGAACCGCTCTATATTTATCAGTCAACTATCCAAGTGCTACAAAATATGCATCAGACAAAGACCATGTAGTTTATGATAGTACTAAAGATGCATATGATGACAATCCTATGTTTAAAAGGGAAACACACGAGTTTTGGATTGACAAGAAAGGTAAAAAACAATATTATACTGGCAAAGAAGGGAAATCTTATGTTTGGGAATTTGAAGAGGCTCTTAAAGAGGTAGAAGATTTAGGAAAATCAAATAAAACCAAAACTTTTACTTGCGAAAATATTAATAAAACAAATGATAAGGTTAATGCAAAAGATGTGGTAACATATCATATATATAGCGGAGGAAAAATAGAAAAACATATTCCAAAAAAAATAAAAGAAGGATTTGAAAAGAAATATAAATATGTATTTCATGATTCGAAAGGAAATGAGCACGAGGTGTGTACGGCTGATTGGCACACGACTAAAGAAAAGGGGATTGGTCAAGTTTATAAAACCAAACCGACGCATTCAAAAGTTATTTCTGATCAAAATGTTTCAGAAGGAAACACTTCTAGGCGTGTGAAGTATGAAAATGGAGATATCGCAGAATATGGAAACCACCCTAAAAAAGGAATTATTTGGCTTTTGTATAAAGCTGGAAAAAATAATGTTGAATTAGTTAAAATGCCAGATAGTTTAAATTATAGTAAAGATGGGATTTTAATTGCATATAATTTTTCAAAAACTCAAAGAAGATATACAGGTGCAAATTCTTTTGCAGGATTTATTGGATATTTAGCTAAATCAGGATATAAATTAACAACTACTGGCAGTTGTTTCTCTGAAGGTTCAAGTTTTCCGAGCCAAGAACATTGTAATGGCAGAAGTGTTGATACGCTTTATTTGGGTGTAATTGAACAAGATCAAAAAGTAATTGACAATGCCATGTTTTTTCATTTTACAGAAGTATTAAAGGGTGTAAATAGTTATTGTGAAAAATTAAAAAGAGCTGGTAATGGGGGAACTCTTCATAATAGTCATTTACATTCAGGAAATTTTGATAGTTCGATAATAAAAATTATAAAAGAACAATGAAGAAAATAATAATCATTTTATGTTTTTTAAGTATATTTTCTTGTAAAAAAACACAAGAAAATGTTAGTATAAATACAATTGAATTAAATAAAGAATGGCAAGGAGACCTATTAATCTCAGATTTGAATTTTGTAAATTCAATTGAGCCGACATGTAAATTAAATAGTTCTTTTTTTGGACGTACTGATAAGCAAATAAAAGAAGATGATTTAAAATGTGCTTTGTCAAAAATCAAATTTAACTATGAAAAGTTAAATTCTTTAAAATCTAAAACTTTCGTAGGAAAGATAGGCCCTAACACAAATATTTTTATTAATACTACCAAGCCTAGTGATACCGAAAATGCAGATATATATAATCAAGCAACATTGTACGTACAAATCAATAAAAATATTACAGACTCTATTGTCATTTATCACTTGATAAATTTTTCTGAAGCGTTAACAGTAAAAGAAAGAAATTATTTTATTAATAATGACAATATTTATTTACTTGATATAGCTGAAGATGAATCTGGTGCAAGTGTACAAAAATGGTCACAAAACAAGATAAATTCATCAGGAAAAATAGTTTTAATAAAACAAAAAATATTTTCTGTCGAAGAAGATTCTAAAAAAATCATGCAGACAGAGAATGATCCATGGAGAGGAACTTATCATTTTGAGGCATCAAACAAAGATGATGCAAAAACAATTTTTAATATTACTATAAATTCGTTAAATGATATATCTGTAGATGTAAATGAAGACGGAATAGAAAATAAATATCCTCATATAAAAGCAGAAGAAGTTAATAATGAAAAGATTAAAATAAACTATGACCCTCCTTCAGGGGACATGGGAACTATTTATGTTGAAAAATCAGACAATGAATTTTTTATTTCAGGACAGCCAATATATTTTATTAATCCTGGGAATAACGAAATGCCTTTAAAGAAAGTAAAATAATATGAAAATTATTATCTATAGAAGATACACCAAAAACCGAAAGAAATCCTACAAAAGTAACCTGGGAACTCTTCATAAAAAGAAGCAACGGGAAATTTACCACCACCAACATTAAGAAAAAAGGAACCGGTGATTTCACATTTGGTGAAAAAGCATTAGGGCATACCTTCCGCTTGGAAGCTTATCTTTATAAGCCTGAAGGAGGCGGATTAATGATTACCCCCAAACGCGACAAAATACCGAGAATAAGTAAGGTTGAGCTGTTTTATGTGGATGATTCCAGAGGAACTAACTTCAGCTTCATGGAAAAGCTCCGTGCAAGAGCTTATGCGGTGAACCCTGTTTAATAAAGAACTTGTTTTTACCCTTTGGGAAGATGATGCTAAAGGTGGCGGACATAGCAAAAGCAATACGCCCATTGCCACACAAAAAACGAAAGTAGACCACAACGGCATCGCCGTTACCGAATTTCTCCTGTCGAAAGCCTTAATGCAGAAAGCCATGCAGGGCGAAGCAGATCCTAAACAATTAGAGTTTTATGTAACGGTAGAATACTATTTCCATAAAAAACATGCAACGGATAATGTCGAGGTGAATAATCCTTTTCCTCAAACTCCGAAATCAAAAACCTCATCAATACCTGCCAAAGCCAAAGGCTCACCCGCAGAACAGAAGCCTAAATCTAAAAAAGAAGAAAAAGGAATTTTAGAAAGCATTGCAGATCAATTTCTGGAACTTTGGGATTGGAGCGAAAGCAAAGGAACCATCAAAAAAAACCAGCCGCCAACCCTGCCGAAACCGGAAGGCAGAAGCCCGGCGGTGGTGAGTGAGCCTAAGCAGCAACCTGTTAGAAATTGCGGAGAAAAATATTGTATAAAGAAAGGAGATAAGAGCGAACTTATCAGGGAAATTAATATACGTCTTGCCGGGTTCGGAGGTAATGTTCCTACGGATGAGTTTACTGACAGGACTGAAAAAATGATAAAACAGTTCCAACG
>NZ_JAYLAA010000026.1:0-77229 GCF_035819015.1 Chryseobacterium salviniae
GCCGTAACTATAACGGTCCTAAGGTAGCGAAATTCCTTGTCGGGTAAGTTCCGACCTGCACGAATGGTGTAACGATCTGGGCACTGTCTCAGCCACGAGCTCGGTGAAATTGTAGTATCGGTGAAGATGCCGATTACCCGCAATGGGACGAAAAGACCCTGTGAACCTTTACTATAACTTCGTATTGACTTTGAGTAAGTAATGTGTAGGATAGGTGGGAGGCTTTGAAGCAGGCACGCTAGTGCTTGTGGAGCCGCTGTTGAAATACCACCCTTTACTTACTTGGAGCCTAACTTCTTTAAGAAGGACATTGCGTGGTGGGTAGTTTGACTGGGGTGGTCGCCTCCAAAAGAGTAACGGAGGCTTTCAAAGGTACCCTCAGCACGCTTGGTAACCGTGCGTAGAGTGTAATGGCATAAGGGTGCTTGACTGTGAGACCTACAAGTCGATCAGGTGCGAAAGCAGGACATAGTGATCCGGTGGTTCCGTATGGAAGGGCCATCGCTCATAGGATAAAAGGTACTCCGGGGATAACAGGCTAGTCTCCCCCAAGAGCTCACATCGACGGGGAGGTTCGGCACCTCGATGTCGGCTCGTCACATCCTGGGGCTGGAGAAGGTCCCAAGGGTTGGGCTGTTCGCCCATTAAAGTGGCACGCGAGCTGGGTTCAGAACGTCGTGAGACAGTTCGGTCTCTATCTATTGCGGGCGTTAGATGTTTGAGAGGGCTTGATTCTAGTACGAGAGGACCGAATTGAACAAACCTCTGGTGTATCAGTTGTACCGCCAGGTGCACCGCTGAGTAGCTATGTTTGGAAGAGATAAACACTGAAAGCATATAAGTGTGAAACTCGCCTCAAGATGAGACATCTTTTAAGGGTCGTGGGAGATGACCACGTTGATAGGCTACAGGTGTAAAGTTGGTAACAGCATAGCCGAGTAGTACTAATTACCCGTAGATTTATAGCCTATAAGGATGCTTATGGCAGCTGGCCGATAGCTAATAGCTAAAAGCAAGCCGCTAACAACAAGCCTTATAAGTGCGACACTGGTTTTGCCTTTGTGATGAAATTTACCGATAAAAACATTTAATGTTTAAAGTTTAGGGTTCAAGGTTTAAAGTGTAACAGCAATAAACATCAAACCCGGAACACAAAACCTTAAATGATATACAACCTTTAGGGTGGTTTTAGCGGTGGGGCTCACCTGTTCCCATTCCGAACACAGAAGTTAAGCCCACCAGCGCCGATGGTACTGCTAACGCGGGAGAGTAGGTCGCCGCCAGTTTTTATTCAAACCTCATACAGCAATGTGTGGGGTTTTTTGTTTTATACCGGTAAGAGGTGAGGAAGTAAGAAGTGAGAAGTAAGAGGGGGATGTTCAGGGTTCAAAATTCAAGATTCAAAGTTCAGGGTTTAAAGTTGATGTTTAAGGTTCAATCAAGGTTCAGAGTTTTAAAGTTTAAAGTTTAAAGTTCAGGATATATTGTAGAAAATAAGCTGGCATATCATCATTCACTGGTTTACTTTTTATATTACCCAATTACCAATTACATATTACCCATTACTTATCAACATCCGATACCATTATTCATTCCTATAGTTCAAGGTTTATATCTTACCTTTCACTTCTTACTTCTCACCTCTCACTTCTCACCTCTCACATCCTTAGCCCCGATAGCAGCGGTTACCCCACAGCAGGAGCCGGAAAGAAAGGCCTTTTGGCAACGCAAAGGCCAGGCGCGAGGAGTAGAAGCGGATAGCGGGAGAAAGCTCATGAAAAAAAATGGTATTTAAAGTTAGATATAGTGCTACAGGATGATATGCAATTTACAAGCTTGCTTGAAGTATTTTACTTATGTGTAGGGAAGATGTTCCTATGATAAGAAAAAGCCTCCGGTAATGATTACCGAAGGCTATACGTTTTTAGTTAGAATATCCTATCAATTCTTCTTTTTTCGAGTTGTAAATTCTGTATTCTAAGTATTTGAATGAGTCTCTCGGAACAACGATTACCCATTTTTTGTATTTCATAAACCATTTCATCTGGATGCTGTTAAAGCCTTTGGTAAGGTAAGCTTCCACAAAAGGGTGTACATGAAGGTAAAGTTTTCCTTTTTCCTTTTGCATAATGGTTCTGAGGGTTTCTCCCATTCTTTCCACAATAACAATCGGAGCAACGATTTCTCCGTCTTTATTCGGGTTTTCTTCTTTGGTCTCAATCTGTTTTTCCGGACGGTTTCTTTGCCGGGTAATCTGGATGAGTCCGAACTTGCTTGGAGGAAGTATTTTATGGCGTGCTTTATCACGTTTCATTTCTTCCTTGAGATGTTCGTAAAGATCTCTTCTGTGTTCGGGATTGGTCATGTCGATGAAATCGATTACGATGATTCCTCCCATGTCACGAAGACGGAGCTGGCGTGCAATTTCGGTGGCAGCCATTTTGTTGACTTTTAAGGCATGTTCTTTGTTGACGGCTGTTCCGGTAGTAATATTATTTCCGGAGTTTACATCGACTACATGAAGGGCTTCTGTGTGTTCTATGACCAGATAAGCGCCTTTTGAGCTGGGAATGTTAACGTGTTTTCCGAAGCTTTGCTTAAGCTGTTTTTCTACGTTGTAATATTCCAGAAGAGGTATGTGAGAATCGTAAAAGTGAACAATATTTTTTCTTTCCGGAGCGATTACCTCCAGATAGTTTTTCATTTCGCCGACCATTTGTTCGTCATCACAAGTGATGCTTACAAAATCCTGGTTGAAATTGTCTCTTAAAATCGCTGAAGCTTTATCATCTTCGCTTAAAACTCTTGAAGGGACTTTGTTTTTCTGGATATTTTTAAAAGCAGTTTCCCATTTCTGGATCAGCTGATTCATATCGTTATGAAGATCCGCCACTTTTTTTCCTTCGGCAACGGTTCTGATGATAACGCCAAAACCTTCAGGTTTAATGCTTTCTATCAGCGTTCTGAGCCTCTCTTTTTCTTCAGGGCTTCTTACTTTTTTTGAAATCGACACTTTGTTGTCGAACGGAATTAGTACCAGGAAACGGCCTGTAAGGGAAATCTGGGTAGATATTCTCGGCCCTTTTGTAGATATGGGCTCTTTGGTAATCTGAAGCAAAACAACGTCATCTTTGGCAATAACTTTGTCTACGGTTCCGTTTTTATCGATTTCGGGCTGTATCTCGAAATTTTTTAAGCTTGATGCGCTTTGTTTTTTGGAAATTGTGTCCTTCAGAAATTTTCTGTAGGTAAGATATTGTGGCCCAAGATCCTGATAATGGAGAAAAGCATCCTTTTCATAGCCTATATTTACAAAGGCGGCATTCAGGTTGGGAGCCAGCTTTTTTACTTTCCCGATAAACAAATCTCCAACTATAAAGTCACTTTTGTCCTCTTGCTCATGAAGTTCACATAGTCTTCCGTCTTCCAGCAGTGCAATCTTTGTAAGATCATCTTCATGCGAAACGATTAGTTCTTTCTTCATTTTATTGTAAGGTAAAAATTGTTAAGAAGATAGGTAACAGGTGTATATTTCATCATATAAATTTATCCTTAAATTAAGAATTAGTATTGAATGAGCGGTAATTTTTTTAGTAATATTTACAATCCTGTTCCATGGCATCTCAATAGTTGCAAAAACAAAATATAGTCGGTGAACCTTTAAAAATTTAAAATCACCAACTATATTATATATTTAAATCTCAGGAAATGAGATTATTTTTTCTTATGTCTGTTTGCTCTTCTTCTCTTTTTTCTTTTGTGAGTTGCAACCTTGTGTCTTTTTCTTTTCTTTCCGCTTGGCATAATTATAATTTTTTAGTAACTAGTTAATATTCAGTTAATTTTTTATTTTACGGTAACTTTCGTTTTTACTTTCTCCACAAAAGATTTTGATGGCTTGAAAGCAGGAATGTTATGTGCAGGGATTTCAATTGCAGTGTTCTTAGAGATGTTTCTTCCCGTTTTAGCTGCTCTTGTTTTAATGATAAAAGATCCAAAACCTCTCAAATAAACATTATCTCCATTATACATAGAAGTTCTGATTTCTTGCATAAAAGCTTCTACAACTTTCTGTGTTTCATTCTTTTCGGTTCCCAACTTATTTGAGATGGTGTTTACCAATTCTGCCTTTGTCATTTCCTTATTTTAATTTTAAATTTTAGGTGTGCAAATTTAGTTAAAAAAATTGAATATTAGCAAATTAGTGGCAAAATATTTTTCGGTAAGCGATTGAAAACTGAATGTTTACTTGTTATGAATGTACTGTTAAATCACCATTACATACTGGAATTGTAGTATCCGTTCTCTACGCAGAAGCGGATTAGGTGCAGTTTGGTCTTCAGCCCCAGTTTTTCCGTAAGGCGGTTGATGTAGGTATCAATGGTTCTGGTACTGAGGTTCAGCTTTTCAGCAATTTCTTTGTTGCTGAAGCCCTCGTAACAGAATTTCATCAGCTGAATTTCCGTTGGAGAAAGCTCTTCCTGGCTTTTTTTCTGCCGTTCCATATATTCCATTACAGCAAGCGGCTGCTGTTCCCATTGTTTGGTATACCCTGCGTAATCAAAGCTTTCACCTGTTACTTTTCCTTTGATGATGTCTTTAATCACATTGCTTTTTTTCTGGCAATAATATAAGTTGGGGATTTTGGAAAGAATTTCCGCCATATCTTCCTGGTAGGTTCCGGAATACGTGATAATGGGTGTTTCGCTATTGCTTTTACGAATGTATTTTATGGCTTCAAGTCCGCTTAATACGGGCATAAAAAGTTCTATAATAAATACATCTTCCTGCCTTCTGTAATTCCTGCTGATCAGTTCGCGGCCGTTGTTACAGTCATTAAGAAGTATATAGAACGGATTTTCTGTAAGCATCTTAATCAGGATCTTTTTAAAATAAAAATCACTGTCTGCTATGGAAAACCGCACAGTATTGGTCAATAATTTGCTCACGTTAATATCGATTTGGTGAATGATGATTATAATCAGATCACTAAATTAGGAAAATTAGCTGAAAGTGAAAATTAAACTTAATTTAATTGAATAAATAATATTATTTCATTAAAATTCGTAAATTTTGTGAATAAATTATTTTTTTACTAATTTCACAGACCAAACAAATCACAAACATATGTCTTCGAACCGGGAGAAAAAATTAAACCAAGCAGATGTAAGGATAGGCATTTGGAAATTTGTTCTATCATTCATCGTTCTATCAGGTGTTTCCTTCATCTGTGTATTCTTCTTTTTTAAAAGTTACGACATCCAAAGACAGGGTATCAAAAAAGAAGCGGACGACTACCGCTATCTTCTTACCAGAAGCAATCTTCTGAAAGATCATGTAGACAGCATATTTTACCGGATGGATCAGTTGGATATCAACAGAGTGCAGAATGATATTTTCCTGAGAAATGCAATCATGGAAGATGTGAGAAATGCCAGAAACGCCATGGCTAAAGACAGTGCAGATAATTTTAAGCATTATTCCATGCTCATGAAGCAGATCGAGCCGATGCTGGCTTTAAAAAAACAGATCATTGATGTTTCCTACAAAGAACAGGTAGCTCTGAGAAACCTCAGCGAGTGTAAAGGAAAGATCGGAATAATCAACAGTGAATTAAAGGTAGATCCTACCAGGAAATTTTCGGGAATGAGAAGAAGAAGATAAAATGAATACTATGCAGGGACAAATCACATTATCAAAAAAAGAAAGGCATTATCAGTTTTTATATTTAATCTTAATGCTTTTTGCGGCACTTATTTTCATGGGAATTATTTTCTTAAGAGGTTTCCAGTCTCCGTTTTCGGACAATGATATCGTCTCCATCCAGATGCTGGAAGAAAAAAACAAATTTGATCTGAAACAAAAACAATCCTTCAAAGTTATGGACAGCACATTCTCCATGATCAATAAACTTACCGACGAAGCTCCGCAGCCTTTTGTTGAAAATAATATCATGTACGGGATTAATGACGTAGCAGGATATTACCAGAACGGAGACAATATCAACGATATCAGGAAAGAGGCATATCCCCAGATCGCAAAATTTTATAAAATGTATTTTAACGACAAAAAAATTATTTCCAGCAAAACGGAAAATATTAAAAACTTTGAAAAACAGTTTGATGAATGTTCCATCGGGTTTAAAGAAAAAAGAAGCCAGCTCTTCCAGCGCGAAACCGCTTTGCAGTCGAGATCACAATAAGCACAGAACACCAAAAATACATTAAAACCACATCACACATCACACAATCATTAACTATGAATTACTTTCAGAAAAACAAGAAAAACATCATTATCGGTGTTATTGCAACACTGTTAATAGCTGCGCTGGTTGCATTATGGCTGCAGAAGAAAGTGATACACTCGTCCGACGATATTGTCGGAGTCGTATATCCGTCTACCCTGAAAGTGGGAGATACCCTCTCATTCGAAGACAAAACGCAATTTGCCAAAACCAAAATGTGGAATTTCGGAGACGGAACCACCAGCGATAAAAATAAAGGCATCCACTTTTACAACAAACCCGGATATTATCAGGTAACATTGATTATCGATAATAAATATTCCAAATCTTTTCCCATCATTGTTTCCGCAAGAACAGTTCCCAAAAAAGACAGTGTAAAAACGGTAACGCTCATTGACGCTCCGTCGCAGGCCATGCAATTTGAAAATGTGCAGTTCCGTGCCATTTCAGACGGAAAACAGTTTACCTGGAAATTCGGGGAAACGGGAAGGATTGATTCTAAAGACAAACTGGCAATTTATTCTTACCAAAAACCGGGTGATTATGTTGTAAGCCTTATCACGGATGAAACCGTAGAACCCGTACTTCACCAGATTAAAATTTTACCTGCTTACGATGCATTGGAAGAAGAAGTAAGCGTGGAAGACAGCTATGCTAAAATTGATAACGATTTTAAATACCATCTTCAGCAGATAGCCTACGGAAACAGTTTCAACATGCATTACAATTACCTGTTGAGAACCTACCTGTGTAACAATGAAAATACGGTAGTGAATGTAAACGGCAGCAAAGTAAACAATTTTTACATGTACTGTGCCGGACTTCAGTTTGATAAAAATAATATCATTCAGACCGTTAAAGTAAATTTTGATGATGCGCAGAACTGCGTAACCAAAGTAGACATCAACCAAAGCAAATAACCAAGTCCTTTCAGGGACATCACACCAATCGTAAAATATAAAAAGGATGAAAAATAAACTTCCTCTAGCAGCATATTATATCGGATTATCAGTATTGCTGACAGCCTGTCAGGTAAAATTACCGTCCAAAAGAACACCTGAACCTTCACATTACGGGCAGGTAGACAATTCTCCTGTCGTGAACGGCTTTCCTAAAAAAGCAGTTCCGTGGATTGCCATTTCAGACCGTTCAAAAAATACGGCTTATCTTGATAAAAGTGATGAAAAATCATATAAAGAAGTTAAATTCCTCGAACCGCTTATGGTGCTCAAGCACAGAGATGGTATGGTAAAAGTTGCGGAATATATTCCCGATGCTTTAATGAAGAAAGTATCATCCAAACAGGTAAAAACCTACGGCTGGATCCCGGAATCTGACCTCCTTTTATGGAGCAACTCGCTGAAAAGCGAAAAAACAGGCTTCCCGGTAAAAGTTGCAGTGGTACCCAACAACAGTGAAGTCATCAAAAACTCTGAAAGATACTATAAAAATGATTCTATCATGGTGTTCAATTCGCCCAGCCTTATTGAGCAGGCGGATGTGAAAATTCCGAACGGACAAATGGTGTATGTTTATAAACAGGCGGAAAACAACAAACGATTTCTGGTTGGCAAAAAACCGAGCGTTGATATCGACAGCATCGGAACGAGCCTCTATGGTTGGGTAAGCTCAAACGTCATTTCAAGCTGGGGAGAACGCTCTGCCGTGAAAATGAAAAATACAACCGGAATTACAGAGACTACCTTAGGGATTCATGAAGGATCTCCGGGAGGAAATGATTCAGAAAACAGAGTGGCTGTTCTGCTTACTGATGTTAATAAAAGGACACCGCTTGAAAATATTTTTCCGGTAAATTTACCATTGAATGAACCATCTGCTCCGGATTCTAAAACCAAATACTTCACCAATGTCCTTGACTATAGCAAAAATTATGTATTCAATGTGCTGGGTGAACCCATTTATTTCGACAGGTATAGGGAAATTACCGAAAAAAATAAGAAAATAAATATTGTATTTACCCTTGATATCAGTGCTCCGAATGCGCCTTATGCTCCGATTGTAAAATCTCTTCTTCAGGATCTGCAGCTGAGATTTGAAAAACCTTCGTATTTTAATCAGGTACGTTATGGCGTGGTTTTGTATAAAAATAATCCTTGCGGAGATAATGTAGCAGTATCTCCGTTAAACACAGATTACAGCAAAATCACAACATTTATCGATCAGAAAAGCAATGAAATGAACTGTGCCAGCAACAGCGGATATCAGCCGGTGAATGAAGGATTAATGGCAGCCGGAGACCTTCTTTCAAATTTTCCGGACGAAACCAATATTGTTGTTACTGTAGGAACTTCAGCTGCGCAGAGCGGAAATATGTATGGCGTGATCAATTCGCTTACACAGGCTCAGGCAAGGTTGATTATGTTTCAGACAAGCGCCAGATCATCAGACACTTACAATGATTTTGTTTTAATGTCAGAAAATATAGTAACCAATACTGCAAAAAATATCGCTGAACTGAAAAAGCAGAAGATCATTAACCAAAATGATGTTTTAACGAAAAATAATTTTAATCTGGTAGAAGGAGACGAAGGTTTCTTCTCTCTGGATTATCCTAAACAAAGTATGTCTCAGGGATTTGTAATTTTCCCTAAAAAAGGCGATATCGCAACTCCCGGATATCTTAAAAAATCGGTAGACAGCCTTATTGCTCAGGTTACTTTGGACAATACGACGTTGGATAATTCTTTAAATGATTATTTCCATTCATCGGTTGGAGCCGGAAGAACGGATGTTGACCTGAAGTACAAATATCTCTATCCGGGACTCACCAATCCTGTTCCTGCAGGTATTGCAGCGCAGCTTATCAATTACGGAAACCCATTCCTCGTAAAAGGATATATCCCGAAAGAGCTCAAAGACTTTAAACCCGGACTTGAAAAAGGAATTCTTATCTCTGAAACAGAATATGATAATTTAAAATTATTCTATACCGAAGTCTATCAGAAAACCGGAGCAGAAAGAGCAGATTTCAGTCAGGCAAGAGCCGTAAGAGAATATGTAAAATTGCTGAAAAAATACAATCCTACTTTAAAATTTCTTGATAAAGGCGATCTTTATAAACAGCCGATGTCATATTCGGTAGGAGTAAGCACAGGTTTTGATAATTCCGAAGAAGAGCTGATGTCAAAATACATGCTGAAAGGCTGGAAAAAATCTAAAATCGTAACCAACGAAACAGCCCGAAATTACTTCCGCCATTACAAAGATCTGGCTGAAAGAATGCTTTCGCACAGAAATGACCCGGCTGTAAAAATCCAGCAGAACGGACAAACTTTTTACTGGCTGAATGAATATTTCATGCCGACCATGCAGCCCGTCGAGCAGCCGGAATATACTAAACATTAATCACTTATAATATCGAAAAGCGGAATTTAATTCCGCTTTTTTTATTTTTTAAAGTAAATTTTTTTATCTTTGATGCTACCCAAATCATAAATATTATGTCACAGCAATCATCTCCACATAACGGAAAGCATTTCGTCGTACAGAAAGGTAAAGCCCAGTGCAATCAGGGCGACCAGTTTCCCCAATATAAAGTGACTTCCCATCAGAAACATTTTTGGAATGACTCTGATGGTAATAATGATTTTCTGGCCGTTACAGAAGACGATCTCCAGTTCAATCCTTCCGGCCCGAGTTTCGGAAAATGTAAGCTGAAGCCCAGTTCCGGAGGAAATCTTCCCTGTTCTTATGCTCCTGCCGGAAAGTGGCAGAAAACCTATGATAAAGTAAAGATCATGGATAAAAAAATCGTGACCGAAGTATCGGAGCTGCAATGTGTGGTGGGAGGAAAAATCACCATTAAAGATCATGGTCAGAGAGGGCAGATGAGCAAAAAAAATGTGAAGAATGCCGACAATAAAACGGTACAGCATATTAATCCGTTGGTAAACATGCAGGACTACAAAGAAACCGTCCTGGAAAGTGAAATTGACGCTTACTAATTCATTTTACAAAAACACTTTCTATGTCTAAAAAAGGAGTTTCAAAAATTTCAGGAAATCCAACTCCTACCATTGGAGAAAAAACCACCTATATCGTTACAGACTGGTATCCTGCAACACCCGCCGGTGAAAGAAATCCCGCTGCGGTAACCTGGGAACTTTTCAAGAAAAGAAGCAACGGAAATTTTACCTCAACCAATATTAAAAAGGTAGGAGACGGAAGCTTTACATTCGGGGAGGTTGCGGCAAAAAATACCTACCGTCTGGAAGCTTACCTTCATGAACCGGAAGGCAGCGGCCCGACAACCATCGACATTACTCCGCAGCCTGCCGGAACTCCGGAAATTACCAAAGTAGAGCTTAGGTATGCTGATGATACTCCCGGAACTGTTTTCAGCTATACTGATAAACTTATTGCTAAAGCGCTTTGTGTTAATCTTACAGGAAAAAAACTTGTATTTAGACTTTGTGAAGATGATGCAGCAGGTGGTGGCCATAATTCCGGAAATCTTTTTGTAGACAGCCGGGAAGCCATTGTCGACAGAACCGGAACTGCAACCGCCGAATTTGTTTTGACAAAAGCATTAATGCAGAAAGCGGCTCAAGGTGAAACAGATCCTCAAAAGCTCGAATTTTACGTTACCGTAGAATATTACAGCAACAGGAAGCATGCAACCAATAATGTTACGGTTCAGAATCCGGAATACAGAGAGCCGGCTCAGCAGACACAACAATCGCCCCCGTCACAGCAAAATTCCGGAACTTCACAGCAACAGCCGGTTTCAAGAACTCAACCAAGCGGAGCGGAAGAGGATGATGCACCACAACCCGATGCGTCTAATCAGACCAACGGAACGGTAGAGCCGGAACAGCAGCCGACTCCTCAGCTGCCTGAAGGAAGAACAACAAGTGTTGTAGAGGAACCCAAAGCTGAAAGTCTTCTCGATGCTTATTTTGCAAAAGAAGAATTCACAAAAGAAACCGATGAAACGGATGGTAATTATACCTACACATTTGCTTCAAACAACAATAACATCAATAAAGATACTGTTGCACAGATTATTAAAGGCAAAGTAGATCCTGCCGTAAAAAAAGATAGAAAATACGCAAAATTTGAGACCATCAAGAATGCGCTCACCAAAACTTCCTATGCAAAGGGTGAAACCATTTCTTTTGCTTTATATAAACTGGGGCCTGTGTTGGTAAAAATAAATAATGCACCGCTGGAAGAAGAAGTATATGTAGTAGCAACCACCATGCTTCTTGATGGGAAAGAAGTGAGCATAAATATCAAAGAAAAGGAACCGGTATTAATTGGAAGTGACGCCAATCTTCCTGTATTGGAAGCAAAAGAAAACGGAGCCGAAATAACAACCTTAAAAGCAGTAGCAGAAAATGGACTCGCTAAAGTTAAAATAAAACTACGGCCGCAATCCGATGATACGCTGAAAGAATGGAAGGAAAAATTAACGGGAATAAAAGACGGAACTCACACGTACACATTCGGGGGAAACGGAAATAATACAGCGACGGCACAGCAAAAAAGAAGAATCGCAGGAATTATCATTAATAAAATAAAAGCGGAACTGGCCGAACAGAAAAAATTTGCGAAAAGTGAGGCAATAGAGCAGGCGCTCACCAAAGAAGTGTATAACAAAGACGAGCAGATTACCTTTGATGTTTTTAAAAGCGTAACCGAATATTTGTGGCTAAAAGCAGAATGCACTGGAAATTTACAAAAGCATGCAGGAGAATTCCTGAAAAAAGACGGAGCCTATTTCGAGATTGGTAAAAAATGCCCGAGATGTACGGAGAAAATTACCATTGAGCAAATTGAAGAGCTGTACGGTTCTTTACCGGCGCATAAAGCCTTCAGGCAGGAAGTGGTGGATAATCTGAACAAATATATTTTTGATTCCGGGAAAGAAATTCATATCAATACCTGTCTCAGAAAAGCACATTTCTTTGCGCAGGTGGGTGCCGAAACATTAGGGATCAACCCGGATTGGATGGTGGAAACAGATAAATTCCGCTACTCGAGATCAAGAAGTTTGAGTATTTTCGGACAAAGAGCTGCCAACCTGAATGCTGCAGGCCTTTTAGAAACTTATTGCAATGAAAATCCGCAGAGAAGACTGATGAATTATATGTATGCCGCAGAAAACGGCTTTGGAAACGGAAACGGGAACGAAGCGAGCGGCGATGGTTATCTATTCAGAGGAAGAGGGCTGAAACAGCTTACCGGCCGCGGAAATTACAGAAGTGCCGCCAATTATATCAAAGAAATTTTTCCTGATGAATATACAGACCTTGAAGCCGACCCGGATAAAGTGAAAGAAGCTAAATATGCAGTTTTAACGGCTATTGCTTTCTGGGAAAAACACGAAATCTGGAAAACGGCAGACACCGTAAAAGTTTCTACGCTGGATAACGTGAAGAAAGTACGAAGACTTGTTAATCCGGGACTGGCAGGATTGGGAGATGCTAAATCGTATTTCGATAAGGGAATTAATGTATTTAAAGTAAATTCATGCTCTCCTGTGGAAGGCGGAGATTCTACATGGCATGATCCGATAGACAATCCGCAGAGGACGTATTATAACTCCAGCGGCGCGCACAGGGAACAAAACGGAGCGTTCGGACCGGTAAGAACAAGAATCGTAAACGGCCAGGCTGTTCCGAGAAATCACCAGGGGCTTGACATTTTTGCCGATATAGATACGCCGTGTAAAGCCTGCCTGGACGGAACCATTGTGAGCTACATGAATGAAGGAAGTGCAGGATACGGAAATGTGCTCGTTCTGGAAGTCAGCGGCGAAGATTTAAGAAAGGCCAAAAGAAATTATACGCACGAATTTACGGCGGAAGTAGAAAGTGGATCAGGTTTTGATATTAATGCTGATAAATTTTATCTCCGTTATGCCCATTTGAAATCGGCGGTAAAAACCAGCGGAGAAGTTACGGCAGGTGAAACCATTTGCTATTCAGGTGATTCCGGGAATGCAAGCGGAGTTCCGAATCCACATCTGCATTTTGAAGTTGCCATGAATGCTACCGGAAACGGAACAGGTCTTCAAAACAGATATAATCCTGCTTATTTTGTAAGGCTCACGGCAATTGATCAGCCGGCTCAGCAGGCTGTAAAGGACGCGAGATCGTAATGTAAAGAGAAATGTATGTATAAATTGTTTTTTAAATTATCAATTTTACTGTTTGGGTTTACCTTATTCAGCTGTAAAGAAAACAGGCAAACCACAGCAGAACAGAAACAGCTAGAAGCAAAATCTGTTGTTCAGGCTGCTAACTTTACCGTTGCCGAAAGCAGCAAAAAAGCGCCGGAAAATATAGCTCATGAGATTTCTTTCGATATTGTAAGTCCTTTCAGGAAAGATGATAATGAAAACTGCTACGTTCATGGAGCGACAAAGCTTTTCCATAAAACCGACAACAGCTTTATGCTTACCAAAAAGGATTTTGCCATTACCGATGTAGACTTTTCAGATAGCAATTACGAAGGTCCGGGTTACACCATCTATTCTTACCAGTCTTCAGCCAATAAAAATATGGAGGTTATTATCATTGAAGGACAGGCAGATATCGGTACGGCGTGGTATTATGTAGTCGTTCTGGATGGTGAAGATCTTGTAGACAAATTTTATGTAAAAGAACCGAGAGCCAATTCAGAAACTACGGATATGAAAGATTTTATCAATGTTGCATTGAAAGATAAAGATCTTGTCCTTAAATTTAAAAAAGATAAAATTGCCAGATATTCTAAACCAATGGCGAATATGAGAGCGGAAGGAAGTTATTTATGTTTAGACAAAAAGATTAAATAAATTTCAGATTATAAAAAATTAAAAGAGACCTGCATCGTGTAAGGTTTCTTTGTTTTTGAAAGTTATTAAGACGAATAATAGCACTAACCTTTAAGAAACATCAAAGGTATTTTGCTAAATTATTCTTAACTTACATCATCTAAATATTCAAATTGAAATCAGAAAAGGCTTTAATTCAGATCAATAGAAGAATGCTGATCAGAATCGATCAGATAAAATTTAGCCTCATATTCAAATAAAATATTTTCGTACGGAAAAATATGTATTTTTGATTTATCAATCACATAAAATAAAACTTTTATGATCCGTAAAAACTTTTCTGTTATAGGCCTTCTTATTATGTTATCTTTAGTTTCATGTAAAAAAAATGAAGACCATTACGAAAAAAATATCAAAGATTCTTCGGCTGTTTCAGAGGTAACAAAGGAATATCAAAAGCCTGTTCAGGATCAGAAAACGGAAAAGCCAGATGCTGCTGCCGGAGAAGACGACCGCAAAGAAGATGCAGCCATATCAATGCCTAAAAAAATCGTAGACGGAGTTTTTGTAGCCACCAACTGTGACGGCGGAAGGTTTTCAATAGAATTTAAAAATACGGGCGGACAGTCGACATTCAAAATATGGGATAAAAAGAAAATCATCGCAGCAGGAAATGTTTCGGCAGAAATCAATGAAAAAACGGGAGAAATCACCAATCTCGAAATGGGGGAAATCGAAGGGCTTTATCAGGATGATAAAATTATTATTCAGAACTATGGAAATTCTATGAATGAATTTGATCATTTTACGCAGTGCGGAGACAAATATCTTGAATTCACGAAACAAAAATAAGACGCCGATTAATCTCTACAGCTGGCTGAAATACCTCTAAAAACTATTTTGTAAAATAAAATTTTTACGCTAAATTGGGGTAAGCCAAAAACAGAATATATGATCGTTCATTTTATACTTTCCGGCGAAACGCTGGAAAGCATATCTGAAGAAATTCATCTTGAAAACCCGAAATACCTCAAAGAATTTCACAATATCCATTGTGCAAGGGAAGATTTTATACAGGATATGCTTATCCCAGGAAAAAAACTGATTATTCCCGGCATTAATAAAGTACGCGAATACAACAGCCTTAATGATGCCCCTTTTAAAAATCCTAAGCTGAATCCTGACATTCCTTTCAATCCGGAAAACTTCAGCAAAATCTATGCTGTGGTGAATAAAGAACTCTACGAAAGCGAGCTTGAAAGAAAACATGCTGTTCTTACTTACACAGTTTCCGTAAAATGGCTAAGGAGCGAAAACGGCTTTCATATTTTTCACCTTTTTAAAAATAATTTTTCAGACGGACAGGGAAATATGATGACCGATCTGGCTTCTGAATCCATCCGCTCCCTGAATCCGCTGGAAGTTAAAACTGATCTTAAAGGAAATGTGGTGAACATACAGCTTACGCAGCAGACGATGGATCATTTGGGAAAGATCATGGAACGTTTGTCGAATCTTTTTCAAGATAAATACGCAGAGATTTATCTTGATGAATTTGAAAGAGCGGTGCAGAACAGGAGTATTTTTAATTCGAGAATGAAAAATGATATTTTTATTAAAAACTATTTTGCATCAGTAAGAAATTCATTTTCAAACGGGAAATCATTTCTTAATCAGTCTGTCGGAGAAGAAAATACGGAAATTATTCTTCAGCAGACTATTGAAAATCCTGAATACAGTGATGAAATTGTAATATTTCAGAATCCTCAAGAATCCAAAAGCGAAATAGAATTTTCCGGAAAATATATTGTGAACACTAAAACAGGATTGATTAAAAATATAGCGCTGCATTATATTATCTCTCAATTTGGTATCAAAAACTCCAGTTTCTTTACTGTGACGCAATTGTCATAAGTACCATTAATAGGGAGATGTTAAGCTTGTGTTAAATCATTTGTCGTAGAATTACGACATCAAGTCGTAGTATTACTACAAAATATCAGATAATGGTGAAAAAACTTTTATAAGAAGTTCTGCCCCCATACCTTTGTTACACAATCACCGAATCACAAAATATTATTAACGATTAAAATTTACCATCATGGCAGCAAATTCAAGAGGAATTCTTAAATTCAATGGAGGAGAAGGTCAGAAACTGTTAAAGCTGAACTACAGCGTATCCAGATCAACAGACGTATCGGGAAGAGTAGCTTCAGATCCTTCCAACGCAATCATCAAAGTAACTGTAGAAGCAACTGAAAAATCAGATATTCTGGAAAGTTTACTTAATGGAAAATACAAGCCTACAACAGGCGAAATCACCTTTAACAAGTCTCACGAAGAAGGTACGCTTATCACATTAAACTGGGAAAACGGATATGTGATTCAGCATGAAGTAGACTTCGACGCCGTAGACGAAAACAGCATGCTGATAAGCTTTATCATCAGTGCCGAAACAATTGATTACGGAAATTCTAAGTATGAAGGACTTTGGCCTTCAAGCTAAAACAAGACGTAATTTAATATTCATAAGGGAAAGACTGTCATCACAAGGCGGTCTTTTTTACCATTACAGCACTCGCTGATGATGTTTTAAATTATCATTGGCAGCCGCTTCAAAAAACAGATGTTTTTTACTCTCAAAAAAAACTGATATATTAGTAGAAAGGTAAAATTTTCAGGAGGTTATGGATTAATTTTTGCTGCTGTTAGCGAAACATAACCGGTGAAAAATTACCGCACCAAAAGAAAAAAATATTAATTTGAGAAAAAATTCACAATGGGAGTACTAGTAACCAATGAGACCGTAAAACAGTTGTTTCATATCGCACAGTCTATCGCAAAAGAAAATTATAACGGAACGTATGGCGGGCCGCATATTCTTCAGGCATTAATGCACAAAGACATAGGGATTTCAGATTTCCTGAAAAGCATTGATAAAGATCCCGGATATTTTTACGAATGGGCCGATGTGCGTATCGAGGATTATCCAAAAACAACCCATCTTCCCGATGAGGTAAAAGAGGATGAATCGGTAGATACCATAGTAGAAGAAGCAGATGATATCCGTTTAAAGCTCGGCCTTGATGAGATCACGCCAATTTGCATACTGACAGCCATTGTAAAACCGCAGGTAGCCTTTTCGCTGCAGCAGCTCAAATCATTGCCGCTAAGAGAAAATGAAATTTTCAACCTCTACCGTAAAGATACGCCGTATGAAAGCTCCGGGAATAATGAATTTTCTTCCCTCTTTTCAAACGGTTCAGATTTTTCAGATAATTCTTTTCCTTCCATAAAAAACTATTGTGTAGACCGCACGGCGCAGGCGAGAAAAGGCGAGCTGGAAAATATCATCGGAAGAGATAAAGAACTTAGAATGCTGGTGGAAATTCTCTGCCGAAGAAGCAAACCGAATGTCATCATCATCGGTGAGCCGGGAGTTGGTAAAACCGCTTTGGTAGAAGGTTTTGCCATTGAAATCACCAAAGGCAATGTTCCCGAAATGCTGAAGAACGGAACACTGCTGGAATTGGATACTGGTGCTTTATTAGCCGGTACATCTTATAAAGGCGAAATTGAAGACCGTCTTAAAAAGGTTATTACCGAATGTAAAAAAATAGAAAAAGCTATTCTTTTCATTGATGAAATCCACACGCTTCTCGATCCTAAAGGCAGCATCGGAAATGTTGCCAATTTGCTGAAACCTGAACTGGCAAGAGGCGAAATCACCGTGATTGGTGCAACAACACAGGAAGAATACAGAAAAATTATAGAACCTGAACAGGCCTTCAACAGAAGGTTTGAAGTACTCACCGTTAACGAGCCAGACGAAAAAACCTGCGTTAAAATGATTGACGTGCTTCTCGAAGGCTATAAAAAACACCACGGAATTGAAGTCGAAAAAACTGCGCTTCCGGAATGTGTACGTCTTGCAAAAAGATATGCAAAAGGTAAAAAACTGCCGGATGCCGCCATTGATTTATTAGACAGGACAATGGCCGCCATCAAAATGCTGGATGAACTTTCTGAAAAAGAATTGGAAAGCTGGAAAAACAGCTATGATGAAATTCTCAAAGAAGAATTTTTTGATGAAAAAGATAAGGCAGATGAACTGATCTGGACTTATAATTTATTGAAAGATAAAATCAGCCCGATCTTATGGGGATCACTCAGCGAACAGCCTCAGATCGACAATTCCATGCCGGTAGAGCAGATAAAGAAAACCATTGAAGATACCTATGCAGAACTCTTGCAGCACGCCGCCAAAAAAAGAGAAAAAGTAGACCGCCTGGAGCTGGCTGCAGTAATGGCCGCAAAAACAAATATCCCGATTGGGAAAATTCAGGCGCAGGAAAAAGAAAAGCTTCTCAATATGGAATCGTTATTGATGAACAGGGTTGTCGGGCAGGATCATGCTCTAAAAATCCTTTCTGATGCGATTGTGGAAAACCGAAGCGGATTGAACAAACCGGGACAGCCGATTGGCTCTTTCTTCCTTCTCGGACCTACCGGAACCGGGAAAACAGAGCTGGCAAAATCAATGGCCGAACTGCTTTTCAATGACGAAAAAGCAATGGTTCGTTTCGATATGTCGGAATTTAAAGAAGAACATTCCGCAGCACTTTTGTATGGTGCGCCTCCGGGATATGTAGGCTATGAAGAGGGGGGGATGCTGGTGAACAAAATCAGGCAGCAGCCTTACACCGTGGTTTTGTTTGATGAAATTGAAAAAGCGCATCACTCGGTTTTTGATGTCTTTTTGCAGATCATGGATGAAGGAAAAGTACATGACAAGCTGGGGAAAGAAGGAGACTTCAGCAATGCATTGATCTTATTTACCTCCAATATCGGAAGTGAAGAAATTGTAAAGCAGTTTGAAGAAGGTAAAGTTCCGGAATCATCTTCTTTAATGCAGATCATGTCAAATTCAGGACGATTCAGGCCGGAATTTTTAGCAAGGATTACAGAAATTATTCCTTTTGCACCGATCACCGAATCGATTGCGGAAAGAATCTTTAATATTCAGCTGAAATCGCTTCATACTTCATTAACCAGACTGGGAATTGCTCTCAAAATTTCAGATGAAGCTGTGAAAAACCTCGCATTAGGCGGATTCAGCAGTAAATATGGTGCAAGACAGATTTCAGGAGTAATCAGATCTCAATTGGCAAGGCCAATCTCCAAGATGATCGTTCGTGAAGAAGTAAAATCCGGACAAACGATTTACGTAGACTGGAATACAGAAGAGGAAAAATTAACTTGGAAAGTAGAATAAGTAAAAAAGTATACGTTAAATCCCTTATTTACGTTAAATAAATAAGAATATGAAACCAAATCTCAAAAATATTATACTCACAGGAATACTGCTGTTGTGTTCAGACATCATGAATGCACAGTTTCTTGCTGCATCAGATACTTCCGAGAGCAGCGTGAGAAAATATAAGAGCATCATCAATTCGAATAAAGAAATTGTTGAATTTATAGAATATTCCCTCGCTAAAAAAGGCCTGCCAAAACATCTCAGGAATCTGGCTTTGATTGAATCGCATTTTAACAGGAACATTACTTCCGGAGCAGGAGCAGTTGGGGTTTGGCAGTTTATGACCTCTCACGCCAATCAGTACGGCCTTACCCAGCAGAACAGGAACGACCTTTATAAAAGTACGAAGACTGCCGTTGTGTCTCTTACCAATCTTTATAAAAAATACAACAATTGGATCACGGTAGTGGCTGCGTACAACTGTGGTGAAGGAAATATCGCAAAAGCAATGGCTGCAGCCAACTCATCACAGTACCATATATTTTCTAAATTTCTACCGGAAGAAACCATTAACCATGTAAAAAAATACCTGAATGCATGTTACGCTACCGGTGAGCTGCAAAGCGTTTTGAGCAATTACAATTCTTCCAGAATGAATACCGTATTTTTTGTAAATGGCGGAAGCGGAAAAAATATTGAACAGCTGGCCGAAACAGATATTAATGCAGGATTTAATTTAAATATTATAGCCGACGAACTGGATATGGATGTAAACAAACTCCTGTCCTGGAATCCCGGAATTACAGAAGAACTACAAAGCAAAGGCGAAGGGATTCTTTACCTTCCGAAAGATATCATGCCGGATTTTTTATTAAAGAAAACCAAAATCCTCTCAAGATCGGTAAAAGAAACACACATAATCACCAAATAAAAAAAAACACCAGACGATAATGTTTAACCTTCCAAATCACAGGTATTATGAAAACAGAATCTCAAAATATACTTAAAAGCCCTTCCTTCAGCCCATCGCAGAATGCCGACGGAATTTCGGAAAACCATCATGCAGGAATTAACAGGCTGGTGAAACTTTCCATTGTAGTTGAAGGAAAAGTTATTAAATACTATAAACATTTTAAGCTTACTCAAAGCACAAAAAGACATCATGAATTCAGCCTTACGCTGGCCCATGACGCACTCGGTGACCGTCAGACCCATACGCTTGAAGAAGCCAATAAATTTTTGGGAAAACGGCTTACCGTCGTTATTTCTTACAAAGATATTGAGAACAGTCCGGAAAGAACATTTGTAGGAGTCATTACAGGAGTTGGCTTTAGCCAGGAAAAAATGAGCCTTGGAAACATTGTTTTAACAGGTTACAGTCCGACAATTTTATTGGATGGTGCGCCACATATTCAAAGCTTCGGAGGAGGATCTTCTGTAAATATGGGAATTATTGCTAATGAAGTCATCAAACAGGGTATTGATTCCAGCCGTTTTGATGTGAGAGTTGATACCAACGACTATTCGCAGATTATTTACAGCAGCCAGTACGACGAAACCCATTACAATTATCTGGCAAGAATGGCTGAAGCCTACGGCGAGCAGTTTTATTATGATGGCGAAGTACTTCATTTCGGCAAGCTGCCGCCTCAGAATAAACCGATCAAATTAACATATGGGAGCAGCGCCAATGATATCAAAGTTGAATTAAAAGCAGTTCACACAAAGCCTCAGTTTTACGGCTACAACAGCAGTAAAAATGAAAAGCTCAAATCCGGGGATACGCCGATTCAGCATGTGGGAGATTTAGCCAAAACAGCCTATGCCCACAATGAAAAAATATACCAGACTCCGGCTCTTCAGGTAGCTCCTATCAAAGCGTCAACCCATCTTGATGTGGAATATTCACAGAAAAGCACATCCGGAAGTCAGGCGGTTAATGTATTTTCTTTATCCGGAAATACTACAGTTCCTTTCTTACATCCCGGCTGTGTGGTAGATGTTCAGATGCGGAAAATCGATACCAATGAATCTTCATACTTTACCAGGATCATGGTGACGGAAGTCTCCCATGAAGTAGATACGAGAGGACATTATACCGGAAGCTTTGAAGGAATTGCTTCCGACACAGGTTTTTTACCTAAACCTGAGTTTAAGGTTCCGAAAGCAGAACCGCAGATTGCAACCGTCATTTCCAATGCAGATCCGGAAGGGCAGGGAAGAATACAGGTAAGATTCGACTGGCAGACCAATGATACGACCCATTTTATCAGGATGATGAGCCCGGATGCAGGAGGGACAGACAAGATCACTCAAAACAGGGGATATGTAGCGATTCCGGAAGTCGGGGATCAGGTGATGGTTAATTTCGTACACAGCCATCCCGACAGGCCTTTCGTGATGGGAGGAATGTTTCATGGCGGTGTCGGACTTGGAGGGGGTGCTGATAACAGAGTCAAATCAATTCAGACCAGAAGCGGGCATAGAATTGTTTTTACGGAAGATGAAAGCATTGTGATTACCGATAAATCAGGAAATGAAATTCATCTGGATACAACAGGAAGCAATATCACCATTACGGCTCCGGAAACCATGACATTGAATTGTAAAAATATGAATATCAATGTCGGAATGAATATGACTACCACTGTCGGAATGAATAAATCCGATACGATCATGGTGAATCATACCGAAAGCGTGGGATCCATGAAATATCTTTCCACCGGTGCAGATTTCATGACCAATGTAGTCGGGAAAATGAGTCATTACGTAAAAGGAGACATGGAAGTCTACGGAGAGAAAGAGCATAAGCTTACTTCCATGAAAGGTATTCAGGTGAGCAGCGAAGGAAAAGTGGAACATCATTCGGAAAAAGAAGTTCAGAATAATAGCGGAGAGAAATCTAAAAATTATTAATCATGAGCATCGAATATTTTGTAGAAGGCAAAACAGTTACCCAGACAGGAGGTAATTACAGAGCCTTTGCTAAAGAAGGCATCAGCCACAGCAGCGCGGTTTCGGTGGAGCAGAAAGGAAATCAGACAGGCGTAACCTACAATCCTTCCCAGAAAATTAACCCTCATGATAAGCCTGTTAATACCATTGATGTATCACTGAATCTATTTTTCGACGGAACGCTTAACAATAAAACCAATACGCAGGCCGGAGCAAAACAGGGTAGCTCAAAAGGCAGCTATGCCAATGATTTCAGCAATGTAGCAAGAGGCTACGACTGTATCGACCCGAATGCCCAGAATCAGGTTGCTTATTATGTTGAAGGAATAGGTACGGTAGATCATAAATCTGATAATGATACATTAGGATTACCGGTGCGCGGAGCCGGGATGGGTGTAAGTGCGAGGGGAGTAAAAGCCAAGGCGACAAAAGGCTGTGTAAAAGGTGCAGAAGCAGTTCAAAAAAAATTTCAGGGAAAAAAAATTGATGTCCTCACCGTTAATGTTTACGGATTCAGCAGGGGTGCGGCTGCGGCACGTCATTTTTTGCATATTGCCGGAACAACCGTCAACTCACAAAAGATTTCAGATAAACAGATCCTTGTATTTCCTCCCGAAGAATACGAAAAATCAGATGCCGAACCCAAACCCAATCAATATATTATTGTTAACGAACCAGATTTTCCATTATTAAAATATGGATACTTCGGGGCCTGTCTCATTCAGCAAAAGCTGAAAGTTAATACAATACGGTTTAATTTTGTCGGGCTTTATGATACCGTTGCCTCACTCGGGGTCAATCATAAAGGAGCTTCATTATTCGGATTTAGCATTATTGATGATGATTCCAAACAGCTTGGGCTAAATGCCGTGAGAAATGCATCTTTTGTATTGCAGCTTGCCTCATCTGATGAGTATCGGGACAACTTCAGCCTTACGAATATAGACAGCGCAGGAATCAAAGGATTACAGCTTACTTTGCCGGGAGTACACTCTGATATTGGCGGCGGATACGTAAATAATGATAAAGAAGATGTTTTGCTGCATGAGGAAATTAATTCCAACAGTGAATGTGAAAGATTCAGGCATATACTGATCGAAGAAGGGTGGTACAACCCGGAAGAGATCACCATTGAATCGAGCATTATTCCATCCCGTACCGCAACCATAAAGTATAAGCTTTGGGGAAGAAGAAAAAAAGTATCAAATGAATACGATAAGGTATCACTCCAAAACATGTTGTATTACTCCAAACAGTTTGAGGTAAAATACAATGAAGGCTTGGTAGCAGATCATCAGATTAAAGATGGTTTTATTGCGGATGTCAGCAACAAGCTCACCGCAAAATATATTGCTTCCTGCAATAATGTAAGGAACCATTATGTAAAAGAATACAACGCAGGAAAGCATCCTTCCGCAGGAGAATATATAAGCCAAGCGGCAAGTTATTCATACCTGGATGCCGGAATTGATATTAAAACATTAAGGAATGCTTACTTACACTGGTCTGCCAATCTGAACTCTTTCGGGATGGGACCGAGATTTTCAGGGCCGAAAACGGCAGCAGAACGCAAAAGATATATATTAAATGGATAAATGGAAAGCGCTTATAATTGCTCTGACAATGCTCCAGCTCATGAACTGTCAGGATATGAAGAAAAAAGATGATATGCCTATGCCAACATATGATGTACAGATTTCACACCCGTTGAACAATTATCTCATAACTCCCGTAGAAGACAAAATCTTAACATTGGAAGGTGTTCCGGCCGGCTTGCCGTACGGAAGTTCCTCAGGAACATGGGGCGATTCTGGGAAAGGTTTTACAGAACAGTCGGGAACGCCGATTGGTGCAGATATTGTGTATTTCTCCAGATATGAAGATACTTTCTATCATCTCAAAGCAGATTTTCCGAAAGATAAAGTGACGGAGCTGGTTGAACGGGCTTACGCCAACAATGAATCTGATTCTTCAGATGAGCCAATGAAAGAGTTTATCAACATTAAGAAAGAACCTGATTATTACGAAAAATACAATAAAGCAGGAATGGCTTACTATAAATTCGGAACGCTTGTATTTGGGTTTGCTCCGAAGGGAATGGTAGCGGTGTGGTTCAAATTCGGATATGTTTCCATACAGCTCGGCGAGTTTCAGGCTGAGGTGGTAAAAGACGATAAAAAATATGCAGATAAGCTGTTCTCAAAAATTTCGCAGACAAGGGAAGAAATTAAAGAAAGTATGTTTATCCCTGATGCGTCACCCAAAGAATGGAAAAATTATCAGAAAAAATATTTCTGGACTCCTCATATCACCTCAGAAAACAAAGGCTTCCGTTTGTTTAAAATACAGTCGGAATATTATAATGGAGAAAGGGAGATAATGCTCCGTCCCTGGATAATGAAACCTCCGGTGAAAGAAAGGGCTGTTCCCAAAGAAATCGCTTTTTTCTGGGAAACAGGAAAAGGACAGGCTTATGAAGGCCGTGCATTTTTCAGCTGGGAAAATGCCAATGAGGTATTGGAAAAATCAGGAAAAGATTTTAAGCTCAATATTAAAGTAGCACCGGACAATAGTAATATGGAAATTATGATTAACGATCAGAAGGTTCCTGTAGACAGCACAAGAATTTATCCAAGTGATCTTATTTTTAAAGAATCATATTGATACTATAAAGTTTAATCTTAAAGTAAAATCAGATATTATAAAGTCCGGCAGTCTAAAATTCACTGTCGGATTTTTAATTCTTATATGTTAAAATAAATTTAAAACTGCCTTAATGAAATCTTAATAATTCCCTTTTTTGTGTAATCAAATTGTGGATGTATGAATGTTTTTTTAATGTTAAATATTTGATTTTTAGTTTTTTACTTAATTTTTTATTTCATTTGTAGTAGAATTACGACATCAAATCGTAGAATTACTACAAAAAATAAAATTAATATTACAAAACTTTTGGAATTAAAAATTGTGATCTATCTTTGACTTAACAAAATCAACAAAACCAACCAAATCACAAAATATTATTAACGATTAAAATTTACGAATCATGGCAACAAATTCAAGAGGAATTTTAAAATTCAACGGAGGCGAAGGTCAAAAATTATTAAAGCTGAACTACAGCGTTTCAAGATCTACAGACGTATCAGGTAGAGTAGCATCAGACCCATCAAACGCATTGATTAAGCTTACAGTAGAAGCCACTGAGAAATCAGACATCCTGGAAAGCTTACTGAACGGAAAATACAAGCCTACAACAGGTGAAATTACATTCAACAAATCCCACGAAGAAGGTACGCTTATCACTTTGAGCTGGCAAAACGGATATGTAATTCAGCATGAAGTAGATTTTGATGCCGTAGATGAAAACAGCATGCTGATCAGTTTTGTGGTAAGCGCAGAAACCATCGACTACGGAAATTCAAAATACGAGGGTCTTTGGCCAAGCAGCGGTAACTAATCCCTACAATCATCTTAGTAAAAATAAAATTGGTTACAGAATAGCTCAGCTCGTAGGAGTGGCTATTCTGTTTTTTCTTTTTGAAGGAATTATTTCAGGACTCTTTAACATATCCAATAAACAAGCGGTATGATAAGAATTTATTTGATTTACAATCGGGTAAATTTTAGCATTTTAAAACAAAACACACCATCAATCAAAATATTAAGGCTATGTTTCAAGATGATAATAATACACCGAAAATGCCTTCATCCGGTAAAAAGCCGTCCATAGAATCTGCAGATGCTGTTAAAAGAACGGTAGAAAGCCATGCGGTAAATCAGGCTTCCGAAAAAATCGGCGAGAATGCAAATGGTACTGTTACACAGAAAATGTCTCAGGTACAGGCCTATCAAGGAGTTATGCAAGGCACGTCCGGAATGCTCCTCAACCAAAAACTGCAGCCTAATACACCTACTCTGGTAGAAGATAAAGTATGGTCTCGGCAGCCCACTTCAAAGATCCATAATGCCGGTGCAATCCCGGAAAGCCAGATTCAAGGAATAAACCGCGTGGTAAAACTTGATATTGTTGTGGAGGGCAAGGCGGTAAAACATTTCAAACATTTTAGCCTGAAGCAAAGCGCAGTAAGACATCATAAATTTATTCTGATGCTGTCCCATGATACCTTGGGAAATGCCGAAAACCACAATCTTGAAGAAGCACAAAGTTTTTTAGGCAAAAGGATTACAGTCACTTTCAAATACAAAGATGTAGAAAACGGCCCGGAAAGAAGTTTTGTGGGGGTCATTACGGAAGTAGGGTTCAGCCAGGAAAAAGGAAGCCTGGGAAATATTGTATTAACAGGCAACAGTCCTACCATCCTTTTAGATGCCGCACCTCATATCCAGAGTTTTGGAGGCGCACAGGAAATTAGTCTCAACAGCATTGCAGATCAGGTTATTAAAGAAGGCCTCGGAAGCGGAAAGTTTGATTTCAGGGTTGATGCGCAGCATGGCAATGTACCTTACAGCTCACAATATGAAGAAACACATTACAATTATCTGGCAAGAATAGCGGAAGCTTATGGAGAACAGTTTTATTATGACGGCGAGGTGCTTCATTTCGGAAAGCTGCCGCCTCAGGAACAGCCGGTAAAGCTTACTTACGGAAGCAGCGTGAATGATGTTAAAATCAGGATGAAAGCGCAGCATATTAACCCAAGCTTCTATGGTTACAACAGCAGTAAGAACGAAAAACTGACTACCGGAGGTTCCAAAATTACCCATACTTCGGATATTGCCAAACATGCCTACGAAATTTCAGAAAAAACATTCACCACACCTTCATTACGGGTAGCTCCGATAAAGGCGGTTTCTTTTATAGATGTGGAAAACTCACAGAAAGGTACGGCCGGAAGTAAAGCTTCCGATGTATTTGTGACGTCAGGAACTACAACGGTTCCGTTTTTATATCCGGGATGTGTTGCAGATATTGAAATGCGTAAAACCGGCAGCAACGAAACTTCTTATTTCACCAAATTAATGATTACCGAAGTACATCATGAAGTGGATGCAAGAGGATATTACACAGGAACATTCGATGCAATTGCCTCCGATACGGGCTTTATTCCGCGTCCGGAATTTCATTTTCCCAAAGCAGATGCACAGTTTGCCAAAGTTATTTCCAATACAGATCCGCTAAACCAGGGAAGAGTGCAGGTGCAATTCGACTGGCAGAACGGATCCACTACAACAGAATTTATCCGGGTAATGACTCCCGACGGCGGTGGAAGCGAAAAAGTAAGCAAAAACAGGGGCTTTATGGCTATTCCCGAAGTCGGGGACCAGGTAGTGGTGAATTTTGCGCACCAGCATCCGGACCGACCCTTCGTCATGGGCGGAATGTTTCACGGCGGAGTAGGCGGCGGTGGCGGCACCGGAAATAATATCAAAAGTTTAAGCAGCAAAAGCGGACATATCATCAGCCTGGATGACGGAGGGGGAATGACTGTGAGAGATAAAGACCAGAATACCGTTTTCCTGGATGGAGCCGGAAATATCAGCATCGACAGTAAAGTTTCTATTGCGCTCACTTGCGGAAGCAGTTCTATTGTCATGGATAAAGATGGAAATATCATGATTAAAGGCAAAGAAATTTTTGTTCAGGGAGATAATATAGGAGTAGCAGGAACGGCAAGTGTTGGAATAGGAGTAGGTCCCGAAGGCGGAAACCCTACATCAGGAATCGGTATCGAAGCAACAACATTGGATTTAGGAACAACTACACTTTCTATGGGCGCTAAAACAGAAGCCAACCTCAGCAGTGCAAAGATAAACATCGGTGGTGGAAGCGAAACCAATATCGTAAGCGGAACAGTAAAACTGAATTAAACAAAAGCTCATGAACCCGGTTGATCTGGAATTGGTTAAACTGAAAAGAAAATGGCAACAGGTTATTAAAAATAATCCGGAAAAGCCCATGCTCATTGCCTTAGGCGAAAAACATGAAACCGACCTTTTCGACGGATTTATAAAGTCACGATTATCTGAAGATTATGATGGTGAAGATATATTCCTTATTCACTATCAGGAATTTAACGGGCTGAATTCCTTCGGGCAAAGTTTATGGCAAGAATGGAAAGAATATTATGAATTGCTTGAAAAAAGCGGAGAAAGTATTCCGGGATGGGAAATTGCTCCTTCAGATCAGCAGTTTAAAACCGATGCATATAAAGCATTCTACCCTTTATTGGATGTAAAAAATAAATTTCCGAATAGTAAAAATTCACAGATCTTTCTGTATATCGCCCCGGTAAGGATAAGCGATATAAATGAATTATCGGTTTGGATAAAAGAATGGTGCAGCCTTTGCGAAAAGTCGGGAATAAAAGATATCAAACTCGTCTGGGCAGAACATCATATCTATAAGACGTTACCGGCCCCCCCCTCTGCATACAGTTTCAGGGTTGAGGTAGATATTCATCAGTTAATGCAGAATACAGCAGCCCATACCAACCGGAAGAAAAACAGTGCCGACACCGATTTTCAGCAGCAGATCCTTATCGCAAGCAATCATTTAAGCAAACAGCGATTTAATGAGGCCGAATTTGCGTTGAATAAAGCCGTAAAACTTGCCAGGAAACAGCAAAATAAACAAGGTGAAATCTCAGCTTATTTTATGCTGACACAGACTTATGCAGCTGAAAGGAAAAAAGACAAAGCAGAGGATACGTTCCGGAAAATATTGGAAGAGGTAGAACCCGATTCTCCCTTGGAAATTCAGATGTATATGAACTACGGAAGCTATTGCCTGGGAAATTCCAAAAAAGCAAAAGCAGAAGAATCATTTGAAAAAGCCGCGGAAACAGCCCTTAAAATCGGAGAATATGCAATGGCAATAGAATGCTGCAGAATTATCGGAACACTAAATGATACGGTTCTCACAAGAGATAAGATGATCCTGTATTTTGAAAAATGCCTTGATATAGCAAAGCTTATGGAACCTTCAACAAGGGAATCAAGCAGCCTGAAATTTGTAGCTTCCATGCTGTTCATTCAATATAAAGGCGATACGGAAAAGAAAATGGCATTGGATCATGAAATGACAAATTATTTTGGCAAAGATTGGAAAGTCAGTGTGGAAAGACCGAAATATGATTAACTAAAATTAGATTTCACCATTAAAATTTAACTAAGAAGTTTACAATAATAATTTCAATGCTTTAAATAAAAATCAAATAGATTTTTCTTATTAAACTTACTTACTTAAATATTCTTAATGGTTAAAAAATAAAGTTCTGCGATTAATTAATACCAAATCACAAATATCATGGCAGATCAGAACAAAATAAAAAAAATAAAGGTTGCAAAGCCAGATATGAATCCCGACCGGTCATGGAAGATCAATGCTGATGTTACCTCATTCAGCAAAGAAAAAACCACGCAGGGCTGGAAAAGTGGGATGAAAAACAATTTCGAATCCCTGAATCCTGCTTCAATGATAAAATCGGTAGCAGGTGATGAAGCTGGAAAGTCGCAAACAGGTGGAGGCGGTGGCGGAACAACTTCCGTAACCGCGGAAAACGCAACCCCAACAAGTAAGGTTAAATTAATTAAGGTTAATTCACCTGCGATTACTCCAACCGCTGTTCAGCATACCAGCAAACATTTCGATATTGTCCTGGCCATTGATATCCACTGGACATTAATTCCGCCGCCGCCGTCTTTTATGCTGATTCCGCTGCCGCTGCCGCATCCTTTCATCGGGATCGTTTTCGATGTGATGGATTATATTAAATTTACCATTCCCGTACCGCAATTCATCAGGAATTTAAAACCAGACCTTCCGGAAACTATTCCGATGGGAGGCTCAATATACGTTCACGGAAGACATAAAGCAACCACCACAACCAGTGTAATGGGTGTGGTGATACCGTTCAGGCATATTACTTCTCTCATTCCCGTGTATATGATTCCTTTTCTTCAGGAAGCACCGCACGAAGGGGAAGTATATTATGGAGCGCAAACCGTGTTGGGACAGGGAAGTAAAATGAGCGGAAACCAGCCGCAGCAGGTACTTACCTGTATGGGATTCCCTTTCGGAATAACCATGCTTCCCGCAATGCCAAACAAACCCAAAAAAAATCCTTTAGCCTATTTTGCATTTTATAATAATTTTTCAAGCTTATATATTCAGATTAATACGGGAGGTCCGGTTCTTGTAGGAGGAGCATTCGTTCCGCATGTATATACACCAGGTGAAATGCTGATGCGTTTTGCCGGAATGGCTTTAATGAGAGGGCTTACCAAAAGCCTTGGAAAAGGAGTGAGTAAATTCAACCATTTTTTACAAGGGAAATTCGGGAAAAATAACCCTGTTTCAAAAGCATTATGTAAAGTCGGGCTTGAGCCTGTAAATTTTGCTTCAGGAGCCATGTTGTTTGAATGGGATGATTTTACAATCGAAGCCGGAACACCTTTAGAATGGACGAATATCTGGTACAGCGACAGGCCTTATCAGCAGGGAATGTTAGGAAACGGAATGTTTAATTCTCATGATCTTTATATTGTTCCCGATGAGGAAGACAACGTTGCAGCGTGGGTTCACCCCGAAGAATTGCAGCCAGTGCCGATTCCTGTGCCACAAGTCGGCGAAGAACTTACCTATTACAGAAGCCAGAAAATCTGGCAGTACCGCCCGAATGAAAACAGCTGGATCATCAGGAAAGAAACAAATATTTATACCTACAAGCGTTTTAATCATAGTACAGAAGGAAGTATTTTTAAAGTAATTCAAATTGAATATGGCGACGGAACTATCCGTGAATATGATTACGAAGGCAGAAATGTTGTTTTAAAAAACATTAAAGATGTTAAAAGTGGTTTTGCCATAGAAACAAAGATTCATCCTGAGCTTAAAAAAATTACGGAAGTTTATTATTGTTATAAAAACAGGAAAGACCTGCAGGTTCGTTACGATTATGATCAGCATGGAAATCTTACCCATGTCTGGGATATTCATAAAAAGGCAATTGTTTTTGAATATGATGAAAAAAACAGGGTAATCCGGAGAACCAACAGGAACGGCATGAGCTATCACTGGGAATACGATAAAAATGACAGAGTGGTTCATACAAAAGGTTCTGAAGGTTTTATGGAAGGTTTTTTAAGCTATAATGAGGATGAAGGCTATACCGAAGTTATTTATCCAAGGCAGAATAATAAAACCGAAACATATTATTATGATGAAGACCTTCTCGTTTATAAGCAGGTAGATGGTGAAGGCGGAGAAACCTGGTATGATTACACGGCACACAACGAATTAAAAATGACAGGAACACCTGAAGGCAGAGTTCAGGGGTACTCGTATGACGAATTTGGAAATATTACAATCTTCCATACGCAGGACGGCGAAGAATTTCATTATCAGTACAACGAATTCGGACAGATAACGGCACGCTTTTCACCTTCAGGAACTTCAGAAACATGGATCTATGATGAAGAAGGAAGGCTTTTAAGGTATACCGATCCTACAGATGAGACAATATATTATCAATACCCCGATCACGGGAAGCTTCCTGAAAACAGTATAAAAAAGGAAATTGAAACCCGCTACGAGTACAATACCCGAAACCAGATTATAAGGCTTACAAATAATGCGGGTGATGAGCAGTACTGGAAATATGATGACTATGGAAGATTATCAATATTCAGTCCGAGACCTTTAAACAAAACTGTCTGGAACCGCGATAAGATGGGACGCGTTGTTGAAGTGAACGAACCCGGACAATTACCTCTGAAACTTCGTTACGATGCATACGATCTTCCGGTATACGCTACCGACGGAAGAGCAGAATGGCTTTTAAGCTACACCCCAATGGGAAGCCTGAAAAGGCAGGTTCGCAGAAATGCTCTCACTTTAAAAAAAGAAGAAACGCTGAATTTCGGCTATAATGCTTATGAAAATTTAATGAGCATTACCAATGAAAAAGGGGAAGTGTATCGTTTTGAAAGAAATAAGAATGATGAGATCATCGGTGAAACAGGTTTCGACGGGCAACAGAAATTCTTTGTTCGGGATAAAGACGGGCTGGTTACCCAAACCCGGAACCCGAACGGTAAAAATATTTTCTATGCATATGATTTAGGAGGGAGATTAACGCAGGTGCATTATCCCGACGGAACTTGGGAAGCATATCAATATGATACTTCAGGATTACTGATAAAGGCAGATAATGAACACAGCAGCGTAAGCTTTCAAAGAAATAAATTAGGATTGGTTACTTTCGAAAAGCAAGGCGCGCACTCTATTGATTATCAATATGATGACCAGGCAAACCTGATAAGCCTGAAAAGCAGTCTTGGTGCAGCAGTAGAATACTCCTACAACGATCTAGGCCAGCTTAAAAGCATACAGGCTGCAACAAAAGATATTCACCTTCCCTGGCAGATGAATCTGAATATGAGCCGTAACGGACAGCTATTCTCACGCAAAATGACGGGAGGCATCGAAAGTACTTTTGAATTTGACCATGCAGGAATGCCGGTAAGTCAGAAAGTAACAGTTGATAAAAAGAAAACAGCTTTCCATAAAGAGTACCATTGGGCACCCGGAAGCCGTTTGTTACAGATTCTTGATCGTGTTACGGGCGGGAAAACAAGGTTTGATTATGATGCTTTCGGAAACCTGGTTGCGGCGGAATATCCGAATGGAGATATTCAGTACAAAAATCCGGATGAAACGGGCTGTCTGTATGAAAGTGCCAAGAGAACCGACCGTATTTACGATAAAGGAGGAAAACTGATGCGCGACAAAAACTGGTTCTATCATTACGATGAAGAAGGAAATGTATTGCTGAAAAGTAAAAGGCCAATTAATAATATTCAATCAAAACTAAAAAAAGGAAAAGAAAACAATCATCCATACTATAAAACGATTGCGGAAAACTGGGCCAATATTCCAAAGCTGCGGGATGAAAATAATGTACCGGACGTTACTGAAAATGCTGCAGGACAACCCCAAAATCCTGAATGGCAACCCGGAGACTGGGCCTATTCCTGGAAAGCCAACGGAATGCTGGCAGCAGTAAAACTTCCGGATGGAAAAGAAATCCGTTTTGAATATGATGCATTGGGAAGAAGAATTTCAAAAATTGGAAACAAAAAAATAACGCGGTATATTTGGGATGGAAATGTTCTTTTGCATGAATGGTTTTATGATATTAATGACGAACCGAAAACTTCTGTTGATGACGATGGAAATATTATTATTGAAAAAGAGAAGGCAGAGAATGTTGTAACTTGGGTTTATGATCATACGGATCAGAATGAGCTTTCACCAGTTGCAAAATTAATCGGCGGCACAAAATATTCAATACTTAATAATTATTTGGGAACGCCTGTTCAGGCTTTTGATGTTGAAGGTAATGCAGTTTGGAACAGAACATTGGACATCTATGGAAACATAAAGGATGAATCAGGAGAGGAAAATTTCATACCGTTTCTATATCAGGGACAATATTATGACCCGGAAATTAATTTGTGCTATAACAGGTTTAGATACTATGATCAGCACTCAGGATTATACATAAGCCAGGACCCGATAAGTTTAATGGGAGGATTGTCATTCTACACCTATGTAGATGATACCAATCTTTTAATCGATCCATTCGGATTAGCACCCTGGCCAAGAGGAGGATTTAATGATTGGTTTAATAATGCGTCAGTTACAGATATTGTAAAAAATAAATCGGCCGTTTCAAGAGCATTAAGAAATGGTGGCGGAATGCATGAAATGTTCCCTGTATGCCTCGCACCCAAATTAAAAGCCTTAGGATTCACTGCCGAAGAAATAAAAAATGCTACCGTTCCTACAAAAGGATTAGTGTTCAAAGATGTACCGGATCCTAAAACTGGGGCGTTACTTACAGGAGCTCATCACAAAAGTGCGGCCAGTAAGGTTTTCCATGATAACCTTATTGGTGATTTATCGAAAGCAAAATCAAAAATCGCAGCGAAAAGAATTTCGAAACGCCACCATGCAAAGCATGTTAAAGTGAAAAAAGTTTACAAATAAAATACTATACAATGAGTACATTACATATATGGCTGGGAAATTTTACCTCAGAAAAAGATTTTGAAAAATATCTGGATCAGGAAGAATATTTGAAAGCGTGGGCCGTCTACGATAATGAACCTTCTACAGGAAATGAGGAAGAAGATGCAGAACCCAGTCCGGAACTTCGTTGTGACTTTTGCAAAGAAGTTGATCTAGATACTTATGATGAAGATTTTATGATCATGAAGTTTTACAAAAAAGAGGCAATTATCACCCAGGTTTCAGATGATATTCTTGTAGATAATACATTATTTGAAGATTTATGCAGAAAACATAAAATCAAGACTTTTAATGCAGTAATTGCCTACGAAGATCATTCCCTGACTGAGAAAAATGCTTCCTCTTCAAAGACCGTAACATATATCGGGAAATTACCCCAGATTACAAATGACGATGAGTCAGATGCTGAAATTCACTACTTATGGATTGGTGAAAATAAATTAGAGAAAAAAGATATTCCGAAGCAGGCTGGTATAAGCAGAGAAGACTTTGTACAACTTAATTACTATTACACTCCCAAAAGCGGAAGGCTTGATGAGATACTAATTCTGCAGGTTGAAGATTATAATGTTGCCGAAAAAATGATATTAAAAGCAGAAGAATTAAAACTCACCACCACCCATTCAATTCTTGATTTGATAGTAAAAGGCAATAAGAAAATAGATGCAGAAAAGATTGGAAACTTTTTAGGAATGAAATACATCGGCAGATTCGGATCTGAATAAGTAAGTAAATTTATCATAATTCTTAACAAAAAGTTAATAAATGTTATAAAATATCATCCAGGCTCAAAATGTATTATCTTTAATATCATTTAAAAATAATAAAGTATGGAAGCGTACAATTTTGAAACGGCAATCAGACCCTTCTATTGGGTAGCCTCAGAAAAGACTTTTTCAGTATGTTTAAATGCAGGAACCTACAAACCCGAAATTTTCGAGTGGCGCAAAGATGAAGGTTTTGAAGGCAACGGATACGACTGGGCCTCACTGGCGAAAGTTTTCGTAGAAGAAAAAAGGCCGGATCTTGCAGATGAAATCAAGTTTGATCCGGAAGCCGATATGTTCTGTGCCTATTCCGAGAATCCGGAACGCTTAAAAGAATTTGTAACAGATTTTAAAAAAACCTGTGAAGATGAAGTACAGATTCAGGATCTCTTCCTGAAAGCAGAAATAGATTAAAAACAAAAGGCCTCACTGAGGTCTTTTTTTATAAAAAAATAAATATTTCGGGGGCGGGAGCGAAGCTCCCGCCCCCGAAATATTTCCAGATCCGGTATGAGAAAAAGGACTATTTTAGACGAAAGTTTAATTACCATGGAACCAACCTTTTTTTCTACACCGCAGGAATTCAGAAAATGGTTTGAAGAAAACCATCAGTCGGGAAAAGAACTGCTGGTCGGATTTTATAAAGTCGGAACCGGGAAACCATCCATAACGTGGCCGCAATCGGTGGATCAGGCGTTGTGTTTCGGATGGATCGACGGCGTGAGGAGATCGATTGATGAAGAAAGCTACAGCATCCGTTTTACGCCGAGGAAACCGACAAGCATCTGGAGTGCGGTTAATATCAAAAAAATGGAAGAACTTACCCAAGCAGGCCTCATGACGGAAGCCGGAGAAAAAGCTTTTCAGCTTAGGAAAGAAGAAAAATCAGGGATATACTCTCATGAAAATGAAACCGCTGCATTGAGTCCGGAATTTGAAAAAAAATTTAAAGCCAACAAAAAAGCCTGGGCATTTTTCAACAATCAGGCACCTTCTTATAAAAAAGTAATGCTGCACTGGATCATGCGGGCGAAACAGGAAAAAACCAGATTGTCAAGACTGGAAAAGACGATTCAGGAAAGTGAAGCGGGGAAGAGAATTTCATTATACGGCTAAATTGATTTAGTCATCTATTTTAAACATCTGCAAATAATATCCTAACTTTGAAGCTTTAAACAAGAAAAGATTAACAATGCATACAGACACATTAGATTTTTGGGTAGGAAATTTCAACAGTGAAGAAGATTTTTACGATTTTGTGGAAGAAGATGAAAACTATTATCTCCTTGAAGAATCTGATGACACCCATATTTCAAAATTTGCCGCTTCTCAGGATGTAGTGTGGCTTGATCATGATTTTGTAGAATATGGTTTTGAAGACGGAAACAGAACCATTTACGAAAAATTTGCTCAATATTCCTTTGCCGAACAATGGCTTCCGATACTTGTGAATAGACTCAATGAAATCAATCTGAAATTTGAAGTAAATGCTATCATCTTCCTAAATCAGGGCCAGGTTCCGAAACCGGTTTCTGTTGAAAACGATTTCTTCTCCCTGACGTATGTTGGTGGAATTGAATTTAGTGCATAAACATATTTTCAACCTGTTCTCTTTTACCTTCGCTTTATCATAAATTAAATCATGGTTTCAAAAAAGCTGCTCATTATCACTATTGTTATTGTACTGTTGCTTATCGCAGTGCATACTTTAGGCGGCTATCTGATTATATATCCCATGAAACCTGACGTTTGGACGGTTGCGTCGGAAAGCAGGCCCCAATACATTTTAATCGCTTTAGCTTTGTTTGCCTTGATTGCATGGCTGGTTAGCCATCTGAGAATTAAAAATATAAATCCGAAAAATAAATTTCTTTTAGTATATTCCACACTCTGCGGAGTATTATTAACAGTTATTGCTTATTTTGATGCAACAACTTACATCTCAACCCGAAAAGCAATCATACGATCTGAAAGTGAATATATTAAGCAGGCAAAAGAAGATGTCAAAAAAGACAAAATTATGTACCGGTTTGCAGGTGGGCTTTCTATTCCGGAATATGATCCAAAAACACGGAATAAAATAGACAGTATCCGGAAAAAATTCGGGATAAGCTATTTCAATACAGGCTGCACGGTTGATGTAATTGATATTGAAGGACAACAAAAATATAAAGAAACGGTAAAACCTTACCTCGAAAAAAGAAACGGAAAAGGCTGGGAAGAAAAGATGAATCGGGAAATTGAAAATTTAGAGAAATAAAGTTTCCACATTCTTACAACAGATAATAAAAATGCTTCGACAGATTGCGCATAACAATACTAAAAATTCACCGTTTCAAATTAACAGTTAGTATTAACATTGTCATGCTGAGCCTGTCGAAGCACAGTTTAAACTTAATGCGCTTCCAGCCAGTTATTTCCAACTCCCACTTCTACCAATAACGGAACCTGCGTTTCAATCGCATTTTCCATTTCCATTTTGATGATGTTGGTGGCGATTTCAATTTCGTCAGCCGGAGACTCAAAAACCAATTCGTCGTGTACCTGAAGCAGCATTTTGGTTTCTAACTTTTCCTTTTCCAGTTCTTTCTGAATTTTTATCATCGCCATTTTTACCACATCGGCGGCACTTCCCTGAATCGGAGCATTTACAGCATTTCTTTCCGCATGTCCGCGAACCACAAAATTATTGGAATTAATATCTTTCAAATGACGCTTTCTTCCTAAGATCGTTTCTACATAACCAATTTCACGGGCTCTTTTCACCTGCTCTGCCATATATTCTTTCAGTTTAGGATAAGTAGCATAATACGCATCGATCATCTGTTTTGCCTCGCTTCTGGACAATCCGGTCTGCTCTGCAAGGGCAAAAGCGCCCTGTCCGTATAAAATTCCGAAATTCACAGTTTTAGCCTGGCTTCTCTGGATTTTTGAAACCTCTTCAAGCGGGATATCAAAAAGTCTTGCCGCAGTAGAAGCGTGAATATCTTCTCCGTTCTGGAAAGCCTTAATCATATTATCTTCTCCTGAAATTTCAGCGATCAGGCGAAGTTCAATTTGTGAATAATCTGCAGAAATGATTTTTTTCCCTTCTCCCGCCACAAAAGCGCCACGGATCTGCTGGCCTCTCAACGTTCGGATCGGAATATTCTGAAGATTCGGATTGACACTCGCCAGACGGCCCGTTGCGGCAGTAGTCTGCGAGAAATTCGTATGAACGCGGTTGTCCGATTTTTCAATCTGCGAAGGCAGGGCATCAACGTAGGTTGATTTTAATTTCTGATACGTTCTGTACTCAAGGATATGCTGAATAATTTCATGTTTGGAAGCCAGTTTTTGCAGAATATCTTCCGAAGTCGCATATTGCCCGGTTTTCGTTTTCTTGGCTTTCGGATCCAGCTGAAGTTTTTCAAAAAGAATATCACCCAGCTGTTTCGGGGAATTGACGTTGAATTCTTCTCCGGAAAGCTCGAAAATTTTCGCTTCCAGCTGCTTCAGGTCGTTTTCCAGGTCTATGCTTTCCTGAGCCAGCCATTTTTCATCCAACGAAATTCCGGCCAGTTCCATTTTAGCCAAAACCTCCATCAGCGGCATTTCTATTTTGAAGAATAAATCTTCCAAATTCTCTTTTTTAAGCTGTGGAGCAAAAAGCTCATACAGCTGGAAAGTTACATCAGCATCTTCTGCTGCATAATCGGTTTGGGTCCTGAGATCTGCGTCCCGGAAACTTCCCTGTTTTTTCCCTTTTTTCCCGATAATCGTTTCAATGGAAACAGGTTTATAGCCCAAATATATTTCAGAAAGATAATCCATTCCATGTCTTCCGTCAGGATTCAGGAGATAATGTGCGATCATCGTGTCGAACATTGCGCCCTTCACGGTGATATTATATCTTTTCAGGATTTTATAGTCGAATTTTAAATTATGTGCTACTTTGATCAGATCTTCCTTTTCGAAAAACGGCCTGAAAATCTCCAGCGTCTGCAATACTTCACCCTGATCTTCAGATAGCGGAATGTAATAGGCTAACCCTTTTTTGTAACTAAAACTCATTCCCACCAGCTCGGCTTCCAGTTCGTTGAGAGAAGTAGTTTCAGTATCAAAGCAGACGACACGTTGTTTTAATAAATTTTCAACAAGAATTTTCTGCGCTTTCGGATTATCGATAAATTGATACAGATGGTCGTTCTGTTCAATGGTAGATTTTGTGGAAGTTGCCTGATCAAGTTCTTCATATGTGGCAAACAGATCGAGCTGCCCAACTGCCTGTGCCACCTTTTGCTGCGGTGTTTCGGCAATGGTAACATCTATTTCTGCAACGACAGCAGTTCCCGTAGCTGCAGGAGCAAAGGCACGGTAAAGGTTTTCATACAGCCTTCTGAATTCTATTTCATCAAAAACTTCTTTTACCTTTTCAAAATCAGGTGTATCCAGGTCATACTGTTCCTGATGAAATTCTACAGGCGCATCACAAATAATGGTCGCTAACTTTTTGGATAAAATTCCTCTTTCTGCTGAAGCTTCTACTTTTTCTCTTAATTTACCTTTTAATTTGTCGGTATTGGCTAAAAGGGTTTCGATATTTCCGAATTCTTTCAGGAATTTCATGGCTGTTTTCTCACCCACCCCGTCAAGCCCGGGAATGTTATCTACAGAATCTCCCATCATTGCCAGGAAATCAATAACCTGTTTTGGGTCTTCAATCTCATATTTGGCTTTTACTTCTTCTACGCCTAAAATTTCAATATCACCGCCTTTTAATCCCGGCTTATAAATTTTAATTTTATCGGTAACAAGCTGCGCAAAATCTTTGTCGGGAGTTACCATAAATGTTGTATAGCCTTCTTTTTCAGCTTTACACGCAATGGTTCCGATCACATCATCTGCTTCATAGCCCGGAACGCCCAGGATAGGAATATGCATCGCCTGCAGGATTCTGTGGATATATGGAATGGCATTCTGAATCGCTTCCGGTGTTTCACTTCTGTTGGCTTTATATTCTGAAAAATCTCCCGTTCTTATGCTTGCTTCACCCACATCGAAAACCACAGCCAGATGAGTAGGCCTTTCCCTTCTGATCAATTCAATCAGGGAATTGGTAAATCCGAAAATAGCTGAAGTGTCCAAACCTTTGCTGGTAAGTCTGGGATTTCTGATCAGAGCGTAATATCCTCTGAAAATCATCGCGTAAGCATCAATGAGAAATAATCTTTTATCCTGTGTTGCGTCCATATTGTCCATAAAGACAAATATAAGAAAAAGTGTTCTTTTTCTGTTGAAATAAGATTCCGATTCAGCTGATAATTTAATAAAGTCTATTAATAAAAATAGGAATTTATAGTTGATTGAATAATAATGCTTCATTTAAAAAATAACTTTTTAAAAAAAGCTAATCATGATAAAACATACATAGTTCATTTTCTATTCCTTACATTTGTATGGCATTCTGATGTAGGAATGAAAATGATTGATATGGCAGATAAAAAATACAGTGAAACGATTCATACAAATGGAAATTACGAATACATTACCGTTTCTCATGATGAAAATAACGTTAGAATTTATACTTTAAAAAATGGGTTAAAGGTTTTTCTTGCCCAGAATTTTGACGCTCCGAGAATCCAGACCTATATTCCGGTGCGTACGGGAAGCAATAATGATCCGGCCGATAATACAGGATTGGCACATTATCTGGAGCACATGATGTTTAAAGGAACCTCGAAACTCGGTACTCAGGATTGGGAAAAAGAAAGCGAATTGCTGAAGCAGATTTCAGATTTGTATGAAGAGCATAAGGCAACGTCTGATTCGGAAAAGAAAAAAAATATTTACCGGAAGATAGACGAGCTTTCTCAGGAAGCAAGCCAGTACGCTATTGCGAATGAATATGACAAGGCAATTTCTTCATTAGGCGCTACGGGAACCAATGCACACACCTGGTTTGACGAAACGGTTTATAAAAACAATATCCCCAATAATGAACTTGAAAAGTGGCTGAAAATTGAAAAAGAAAGATTTTCTGAATTGGTGTTGAGGCTTTTCCATACTGAGCTGGAGTCGGTGTATGAAGAATTCAACAGGGCGCAGGACAACGATTCTAGGCTGGTTCAGTACGAGCTGATGGATGCGCTTTTCCCCAATCATCCCAACGGGCAGCAAACCACCCTCGGAAAGGCGGAACATCTGAAAAACCCTTCCATGAAAGCGATTCATAAATATTTTGATGAATATTACGTCCCGAATAATTATGCAATGGTTTTGGTGGGAGATTTTGATTTTGAAGATACCATTAAACTGGTCGATCAGTATTTCGGAACAATTCCTTATCGTGAATTGCCTGAAAAAAAGGCTGTTACAGAAAAGCCCATCACGGAAATTATAGAAAGAACCGTTAAAAGTCCGACCACACCAAGAGTTCAGCTGGCTTGGAGAACCAAAAGCTACGGAACAAAGGAAGCCATGCTTGCCGATATCGTTGCCAATATTCTGAGCAACAGGGGAGAGGCCGGATTAATAGACCTGAACATCAACCAAACCCAGAAACTGCTTTGGGGACAGGCTTATTCGGTAGGATTAAAGCAGTACGGATATTTTTCCATTGTTGCGGTTCCGAAGGAAACGCAGACGCTGGACGAAGCAAAGAAACTGGTGCTGGAGCAGGTTGAATTGGTGAAAAAAGGAGCTTTTCCGGATTGGATGCTCACCGCCATCATCAATGATTTTAAAGTTCAGAGAATGAAGGCGCTGGAAACAGCAGACGGACTGGCAACCAACCTTTACGACACCTACATTAAAGGCAGAACCTGGGAGCAGGAACTGAACGAAATGGATGAATATGCAGCCATTACGAAGGAAGAGGTTGTAAATTTTGCCAATGAATTTTTTAAAGAAAATTATGTCATCGTTAATAAAGAAAAAGGAACCAATGATAAATTAATCCGTGTTGAAAATCCGGGAATTACACCGGTGAAGATCAACCGTGAAGCGCAATCTGAGTTTCTCCGTGATATTTTAGCAGAGAAAACGGATGATATCCAGCCAGAATTTATCGATTATCAAAAAGAAATTTTAACCGATACCATTAAAGATAAAAAGCTGAGTTTCGTAAATAATAAAAGCAATGATATTGCCCAGGTGCATTTTATTTTTCCTTTCGGGAGCGATCATGACAGGGATCTCGGTATTTCGACACAAATTCTTCAATATTTGGGAACCGGAAAATTTTCTCCTGATGATCTTAAAAAAGAATTCTTTAAAATCGGGATTACTAATGATTTTAAAACAACGAACGATCAGCTTACTATTTCATTAACGGGACTTGAAGAAAATATTCCTGAAGGAATTGAATTGCTGCAGCACTGGATGAAAGAAGTACAGCCGGATCAGGAAATTTACAGCCAGTTTGTAGAAACGGTGCTTGAAAACCGGGGCGCAATAAAAAAAGACAAAGCCCGAATCATGACGGCTTTAACGAATTATACCAAGCTCGGTGCATTTTCAAGGTTTACGGATATTATTTCAAAAGAAGAGCTGGAAAGCAGTAATGTTGAGGTGTTTACAGAACGAATGAGAAATTTATTCAAATTTCCCTATCAGGTTTTCTTTTATGGAAAGAACTTTAATGGTTTTAAAAACTATATTGGCAATTATATTGAGCCGGAAAGCAGGGCCGTGCCTGAACCTAAAATATATCCTGAGCCGGAAACTGCCGGAAACGTATATTTCACAAACTACGACATGGTACAGATGGAAATGAGCAGGATTGGAAGAGGACAGCCGGTGAATACCGGAAATTTCGGAAAAATTAATGTGTTTAACGAATACTTTGGAAGAGGACTGTCTTCGATTGTTTTCCAGGAAATCCGTGAAAGTAAAAGTCTTGCGTATTCTGCGTATGTTTCCTATGCGGCCAATTCGGAGCTGAACCATCCGGATTATATCACAACGTACATCGGAACCCAGCCGGATAAGCTGCAGATTGCGGTAGATACCCTTTCCGAACTGATGGCAGAGCTTCCTGAAGTTCCGGCACAGTTTGAAAACGCAAGAAATGCGGCATTGAAGCAGATTGCTTCCACAAGAATTACCAGAACCAATATTTTCTTTAATACCCTGAAACTGAAAAAACTGAATGTTTTCCATGATTTCAGAAAAGATATTTATCAGCAGATTGAAAGCCTGACTTTTGAAGATGTTAAAGAGTTTTATAATACTTACATTAAATCGGTGCGGTTTAACACAGCCATTATCGGAAAAAAAGAAAACCTGAATATGGAGGCGGTGAACCAGATGGGCAGCTTCAAAGAAGTGACTTTAAAGGATATTTTCGGACATTAAAATTTAATTATCATTTACTTGGCAGCATCTGCAAAATGCACAATGTGTTAAAATAATCTTGAAATGGTTCACCAAGTTTAGAACGATACCACTATAATTAGCTTTAAAATAAATTACAGATAGATAGTATAGAAATGTCATGCTGAGCTTGTAGAAGCAATCTGAATACTTAAAAAATAGCCCCGAAAGGAAACTTTCGGGGCTTATAATTGTTTTAATTAAAACTATTTCACAATTTTCATTTCATTAATCAGCCATTTGGAATCGGCAAATTTATCAACGATGAAAAGAATGTATTTCGTATCCACCATAATATTTCTGCTGAAACGTGGGTCGTAGTTAATATCACTCATCGTTCCTTCCCACTGTCTGTCGAAATTTAATCCTACGAGGTTTCCATAAGCATCCAGTGCAGGGCTTCCAGAGTTTCCTCCCGTTGTATGGTTGGTTGCTGTAAATCCTACGGGAACATCTCCTGTTTTATCCTTATAAATTCCAAAATCTTTTTTGTCGTAAAGATCAATCAGTTTTTTAGGAACATCAAATTCATAATCTCCCGGAACATATTTTTCCATAACACCGGCTAAATGCGTCTGATAATGATAGGAAACGGCATCTCTTGGGGAAGAGCCTTTTACTTTTCCATAGGTTACACGCATTGTAGAATTGGCATCCGGGAAGAATTTTCGGTCTTTATCGGTAGCCATTTGCTGAGCCATATAGGTTTTCTGGAGCGCATCAATTTTCGTCTGCAGTGCCATAAACTGAGGATCAGCTTTGGTCATATAAGTATCTCTGAGTGCAGTGTAAATCTGGAAAACAGGATCTTTCTTAAGGGTTTTGATTAATTTATCCTGGTTGGAAAATGCTTTTTCAATTTCCTTGCTTAAAGAAGCACCGTTCACTTCATTTCTTCCGGTAATGATGGAATTTTTAGAAGCATCTTCAATAACCTGAATGTTTTGCGCTTCATTTTTATACTTTTCAAATCCGGCAGGTAAGAACTGGGCATCTGTTTTGTTGGCATACAGAGCCAGTAATTTTGCTGTTACTTTCGCATCAAGTTCAGCATTGTAGTCTTTATAAAAAGCGGTTAACTTGTTTTTTAAAGCAGTTGTCCCTTTTTCATCCATTCTTCCAGCTTCTACGGCAGCAATGTAGTTGTAATACAGATTGGCAAGCATCAAAGTCTCTGCATTTCTGATGGTTTCAGAGTAGTATGCATTGTTTAAAGCAAAAGGAGCCTGGTCATTATATAATTTATTTAACTGATCTAAAGTGCTTTTAATCTCAGGATTTTTAGCGGCTAAAGAAGCTTCATATTTCATTTTTTTCTCTACGGCATTCGATTTCTTCAAACCTTCCACTTCGCCGATCCATTTTTTCCAATAGTTGGCTACAGAAGCATACTTGGAAGCATACTGAATACGCGTGGCATCATCGGTACGCATTTTTTCATCCAGCGTTTTTAAGGCAACATCTCTCACTGCAATCCTTGCAGGATCAATCTCTTTCATGATTTTTTCAACAGCAATGGCAGGAAGATATTCTGTAGTTTTTCCCGGGAAACCGAATACGAAGGTGAAATCATTTTCATTCTTATCTTTAATCGAAACCGGAAGGTAATGTTTAGGCACATAAGGAACATTATCCTTAGAATATTCCGCAGGCTTGTTATTTTTATCGGCATAAATCCTGAACATGGAGAAATCTCCGGTATGTCTCGGCCAAACCCAGTTGTCAGTATCGGATCCGAATTTTCCGATGCTTTGCGGCGGAGCTCCAACGAGGCGGATGTCTTTGTAAGTTTCAATGGTATAGGCGTAAAATTTATTCCCGTAATACATTGATTTTACGGAAATCGACTGGTAAGGTTCAATTTTCTGTGAGTTTTTGTAAATCTCGATATTTTTAGCGATCTGCTTTGAAAGTTCAGGTTCCGTAAGATTGTCTGTTCCCTGAAGAATCTGCCCGGTCACTTCTTTAATATCTACGATAAAATCAACCTTTACATCAGGATTGGGAAGCTCGCCTTCCGTATTTTTAGCCCAAAAACCGTTTGATAAGAGATCGTTCTGAACGGTAGAATGCGCCTGGATCTGTCCGTAACCACAATGATGGTTGGTAAGCAGAAGCCCTTTCGGAGAGATGATTTCTGCAGTACATCCGCCATTAAACTGCACTACGGCATCTTTAATGCTTGCTTTTTGGGGGTTGAAGATGTCTTTTGCAGAGATTTTCATTCCCAGATCTTTCATTTCCTTTTCATTCAGCTCTGTCGGGATCCACATTCCTCCGTATTGCTGTGCAAAAGTCATTACAGCAGGCAAAAGAAATACGGATAAAAGTATCTTTTTCGTCATAATCAAAATTTTGCTCCAATTTACGAAGAAAATATGAGTTTGGAATTTTGCGGTGTATTGTTTATTTATTGTTGAAAATGAGTAATTTATAGATTTTTGCTAATAGCTATTGCGTACACTGTTGATGATATTGAGATAAAAATTTTCACTGAAAAATTTAAAATTGAGAAAAAAATACACTGCGTTTTTTAAGCAATCTAAATTTAACCGCAAAAGAATCAAAAGATGTAATATCAGACGTTTCGTAAGTGATAAAAACCTTTCAAAAGAAAAAATCAGATTTGTTAAAACTAAAGGGTTCTGAACTAATTGCGAAGCTTTATTTTTAATTTAAATTAACTTATGTGCGTAAATAGCTTTTGTAAGTTTTGCGGTTCAATAAAAAAAGATTTATTGCTAAAATTCATAGGCAATAATGCGCTCATCTTCCATCAGGCTTTTCATTAAAGCTTCATGATTAATGTTTTTCCCGGTAATAGTCCATGTTGTAGAAATATTCCCCTGCGTATACTGTTGTTTTGAGATGGAATATTTAAGGTGATGTTTTCTGAAAAGCTTTTCACAATACGGCATGTCATCATAATGGGTAACAGCAATCTTGTATTCCCGGATTTTATGCTCCCTGTCGATCAGTTTTTCAAAACGGGTTAAAATACTAAGAATCAGTAAAATTAAAACGGTTCCCAGAAATGCAAGATAAACATATCCTGATCCAACTGCCATCCCGATGGACGCTGTTGCCCATATTGTGGTAGCTGTAGTAATGCCGTCTATTTTATTGTCTCCTTTAAAAATAACGCCGGCTCCCAGAAAACCGATTCCAGTAATGATATTGGCGGCGATACGATCCGGATCATCAACCCCGATTTTTATAGAAAGAATCGTAAACAGACACGACCCGAAGCAGATCAGGATGAAAGTCCGCAGCCCGGCAGATTTGTTGCGGTATTCACGTTCCGCACCAATCAGGATTCCAAGAACTACAGATATAAAAATAAGCAGCAGTTCATTTTGGATGGAGTGGTCTTTTAGAAATTCCATACGTCATTATTTTAATAGCCAGAATAAATTTATGGTTGTCCGTAGTTTGTCATAATTGAAAAACTTTGAGTTCTTAGCTAAGTGTTAATGACTTTGCAACCTAAAAACAGTTATTTGTAAATAAAATCTTTGCGTTACAATTATGATTAATAACGGATAATCAAATAAATTTAGATAAAATCTTTTTAATGGAATATGAATGAAGTCATTTTTGAAAATTTAAAAAAAGCTGTCCCGAAAACAGCTTTCTATCATTATTTTTTATCAATCAAATCCAGAAACTGCTGTTCATCCAGAATTTCAATCGTTCCGATATCCTGGGCTTTTTTCAGCTTACTGCCGGCTTTTTCTCCTACCACCAGATAATTCAGATTTTTAGAAACTGCCGAAATATTTTTTCCGCCGTGCTTTTCCACCATTTCTTCTGCCGCTTCCCTGGTGAACAAGGATAATTTCCCGGTAAAAAGGAACGTTTTCCCATCCAGGACATTAGATAAAACTTCATTCGTGCTTTCGACTTTTTCCAGCTGAACGCCGTACGATTTCAGCCTTTCAATCATCAGGATGTTTTCGGGGTTGGCAAAAAAATCGGCAATGCTTACTGCGATTTTGGTTCCGATATCTTCCACCTGGCAAAGCTCTTCCACTGTGGCATTTTTAAGTTCTTCTATGGTTGGGAAATTTTTAACCAGTTTCTTGGCAACCGTTTCTCCCACGTGTTTTATCCCGATTCCGTAAAGTACTTTTTCAAAAGGGATTTCCTTGGATTTTTCAATTCCGGAGATGATATTCTGGGCAGATTTTTCCGCCATCCTTTCCAAAGGAAGGAGTTGTTCTTTTTTCAGCACATAAAAATCTGCAGGGTTTTCAATGAGCCTTTCCCTGTAGAGCTGTTCAATGGTTTCGCTACCGAGATTATCAATATTTAAAGCCTTTCGGGAAACATAATGAATCATTCTTCCCACTACCTGAGGCGGGCAGTGCAGCTCGTTCGGACAGAAATGGATGGCCTGATCTTCGATTTTTACCAGTTCCGTTCCGCATTCCGGGCAATGTTTGATGTATTCTATCTCTTTGCTTTCGGCAGTTCTTTTTTCTGTATTTACGCCTACGATTTTAGGAATAATTTCGCCGCCTTTCTCTACATACACAAAATCATGTTCATGAAGATCAAGTTTTTTAATAATATCTTCGTTGTGGAGTGAAGCTCTTTTAACAATCGTTCCTGCCAGTAATACGGGCTTAAGATTGGCTACAGGAGTAATGGCCCCGGTTCTTCCCACCTGGTAAGAAACACTCTGCAATTCGGTTTCCACTTTTTCGGCCTTAAATTTATAAGCCATTGCCCAGCGTGGGGATTTTGCCGTGTAGCCCAGCTGCCGCTGCTGTTGTAAGGAATTAACCTTTAAAACGATTCCGTCGATTTCAAAAGGAAGATTATGCCTTTCAATATCCCAGTAATTGATAAATTCTTTTACTTCGGCTAATGTTTTGCAAAGTTTTGCCTGTTGCGATGTTTTAAAGCCCCATGATTTTGCTTTTTCCAGCAGTTCCCAATGAGATTCTGCAGGAATTTCTTCGGAAATATACTGGTATAAAACTGATGAAAGTCCGCGCTTTCTTACCTCGCCGCTGTCCTGCATTTTAAGGCTTCCGCTGGCAGTATTTCGAGGGTTCATGAACGGATCAAGGCCGTCTTCTTCACGCTGTTTATTGATTTTTTCGAAATTTTTCCGGGTTAAATAAATTTCACCACGCATAAAAAAATGATCCGGAAAATCACCTTTCAGCTTTAACGGAACATCTGAAATAGTACGCACATTAGCCGTAATTTCATCACCCTGAAAACCGTCACCGCGCGTTACTGCCTGAACAAGCTTTCCGTTTTCGTATAAAATGGAAATGGAAGCGCCATCATATTTCAGTTCGGCTACAAATTCTACAGGCTCATCAATAGCTTTAATGATTCTTTTTTCCCAGTCTTCAAGATCGTCGAAATCATAAGAGTTATCAAGAGAATACATTCTGAATTTATGTTGAACGGTAGGGAAAACTTTTGTGATGCCTCCGCCCACTCTCATCGTGGGAGAGTTTTCATCATAAAATTCAGGATATTTTGCTTCCAAGTCTCTGAGCTCTTCGAGCAGCATATCGAAATCAAAATCTGTGATCGTAGGGGTGTCCAGAAGATAATAGTTTTCGTTATGCTGATGCAGTTCTCTTCTCAGATCTTCTATTTTTTGTTGTATGTTTTCGATATTTTCGGGCATGAGATTCTGTCTTTCCAGCAAAAATAATAAGTATTGAGGAGATTTTGATGATTAGATTTAATATTAATTTTATATTTCACATAAAGCATTATCACAAATGTCTTTCTAAATTTGCTTATTAATTCATCCGTTTTTTCTTTGAATAATAAGATTTGCGGAAATTCAATAAGAATAATTATTTATAGTATGAAAAAAGTTATCTTAGGGTTAGCAGTTGTAAGCACAGTTTTCATGAAGGCACAAACCCAGATTATCGCACACAGAGGCTTTTGGCAAACCCAGCCGCCGACTACGGAAAATTCTCTGAAAGCATTAGAAAATGCCCAGAACCTAAAGATTTATGGTTCCGAATTTGATGTAAGGATGACCAAAAACGGAGTATTGGTCGTCAACCATGATGAGCATCATGCAAAAATGGAAATTTCCGAAACAGATTTTAAAGAACTTAAAAAAGTAAAGCTTTCTAACGGTGAGCCTTTTCCTACATTAAAAGATTATCTGAAGCAGGGAAAAAAAGATAAGGCATTAATGCTTATTGTTGAAATAAAACCGGATAAAACAAAGGAAAAAGAAGATGAGCTTACGAAAAAAACCATCAAAATGATCAAAGATATGAAGCTGGATGAGCAATGTGAGTTTATCTCATTTAGCTTAAATGTATGTAAAGAAATCAAAAAGCTTGAACCGAAATTCAAGGTTCAGTATCTGAAAGGGGAGCTTTCTCCACAACAGATTAAAGAAGAAGGGCTCGATGGAATCGATTACCACTTCAGTATTTTCCAGAAAAATCCAACCTGGATCTCTGAAGCAAAAGCATTGGGACTGATCACTAATGCATGGACGGTAAATGACATTGCGGTTTCCGATGAACTTAAAAAACAGGGAATTGCTTTCATCACCACCAACATTCCTGATCAGCTGAAATAAAAAGCTTGAAAAATTCAACGGAAAAGCCTGTCTTTTAAGACGGGCTTTTTTATTACGGATTTATAATTAATGATATAGTATTGGTGGTATCTATATGGTATATTTTATTTTATCATAAAAAGACAATAAAAATAAACAATTATGAATGTAAATAATCATTAAAAATCATTAATACATTTAAAGAACTATTAACCATGCTTATATAAATACTTGTTAAACATAAATTAATATAGTGTTTAATAATTATTTAATAAATGTTAAAATCTGCTTAAAACCTTAACCATAATGTCAAACTAATTTTGCGCAAACAAAAAAGGATATGCGTAAAGAAACACAAAAAGTACTAATATTATCATTATTAGGAATAGTCAGTGTAAATGTAATGGCCCAGCAAAAGGCAAAACGGGATACTATTAAAAACATTGATGAAGTAGTGGTAACGGCATTAGGGATTAAAAGACAAAATAAAGCGCTTGGATATTCCACGGAAACCATCAATTCAGATCAGCTTTTAAGAACCCAAAACAATCACTGGACAACTGCTCTGGAAGGTAAGGTTGCCGGGCTTAAAATTCAGACAGCAGGAGCCGGGCCTCTGGCAACACCAAGAATTACTTTAAGAGGAGATGTTTCTATGAGCAGTATGGGTGATAACCAGGCTCTTATTGTTTTGGATGGCGTTCCTCTAAACTCAAGAACTGTAGGAACCGGAACACCGGCTTACGGTGCCGGAGCCGGAGGAGATGTGCCTATTGATTACGGAAATGACCTCAGCAGCATTAATCCCGATGATATTGAAAGCATAACCGTGTTGAAAGGTCCCAGCGCATCTGCCTTATATGGTTCAAGAGGTGCACTAGGAGCTATTATGATCACCACAAAATCAGGTAAGACCAAGAACGGAAAAATCCAGGTATCTTTAAATTCTTACACAAGTTTTGATTCCGTATTAAAATGGCCGGATTATCAGTACGAATACGGGCAGGGAACAATGCAGAAAGATAAAAACGGAAATTATTATTATTCATACGGCGTTTCACCGGATGGCGTAAATACAGGATCTACAAGTAGCGCATACGGGCCTAAATTCGAAGGACAGTATTTCTTTCAGTATGATCCCAACGAAGAAGGGCAAAGCAAAGAAAGACAACTTTGGAGACCATATAAAAATAACATAAAAGATTTTTGGGATGTGGGAACCACGTTTTCAAATAATCTTGCAATAGAAAGCTCCAATGAAAAGACGGCTTTCAGAGCCTCATTATCCTATCTGAAAAATGAATGGATGATGCCGAATACAGGGCTTGAAAAATGGGGGGCAGCGATCTCCGTTGATCATAAAATCAATGAAAGGTTTAAAGCCAACATCAAATTGTCTTATAATCAGACAAAAAGTGATAACCTGCCAGCAACAGGATACAACAACCAGTCGATTTCCTATTTCATGATTTTCCAGAATCCGAATGTTGATCTGGCGTGGTACAGACCGATCTGGAAAGCAGGGCAGGAACAGGTAGATCAGATTCATCCTTTTAGCTCTTATATCGACAATCCTTATCTGATTGCATACGAAATGACTAATAGCTTAGATAAGAAAAATATTGTCGGAAACGTCAGTCTCAGTTATCAGGTCAACAAACATGTTGATGTTCTATTACGCTCAGGAATGGCAGTAAATGATGAGCTCCGTACACAAAGAAGGCCCTGGAGTTCTGCAAATTTTCTTCAGGGTTACTACAGAGAGCAGTATGTCAACGGATTCAATTTTAATAATGATTTAATGATCAATTATAAAAATACGTTTGGCGCATTCAATTTCTCTGCAACTGCGGGCGGATCTACGCAGTACTTTGAGCAGCTTACCAAAGATTATTATGCTTTAGGGCTGAAAAAAGCCGGCGTTTATAATCTTACCAATGCGATAGCCCAGCGTTTTGATCTTCCACAGCCTTATGATAAAATGGTAAGCAGTACCTACGGGCTGGTTTCATTAAGCTATAAAGATAGAATTTTTCTTGATGTAACGGCACGTAACGACTGGAGCAGCACATTGCCGAAAGCTAACAGATCTTACTTTTACCCGTCGGTGTCATCTTCATTTATTTTGTCTGAAATTTTCGGGTTGAAGAGCAAAATGTTTAATTTCTGGAAATTAAGAGCTTCATGGGCTCAAACCGGAAATGATACAGAACCTTATCAGCTGTTGAATTACTATAACCCGAGTCTCGCTTTTCCGGGATCTGTTGAAGTATCCAACCGGTATCTTAATCCGAACCTGAGACCGGAAATGATTACCAATATTGAGGGAGGTATGGATTTCAGCCTATTCAATAACAGGCTTACTTATAATATCACGGCCTATCAGAGTAATTCTGTAGATCAGATCATCAGAAACGTGCCGGTGTTATGGGAAACAGGATATACACAGAGGGTAATTAATTCCGGAGAAATCAGAAACAGAGGTATCGAAATGATGCTGAATGCACATCCCGTGAAAAATAAAAATTTCTCTTGGAATGTTTCTGCAAACTGGTCTATGAACAGAAATAAAATATTATCGCTTCCGGAGGAATTCAATGGCCAGCCATATACGTATGCAAGTGTTGGAGGAGCCGTGTATTATAATGCCGTTGTAGGAGGATCGCTTGGAGATCTTTACGGATATGGTCTTATGTATTCTCCTGACGGACAGGTTGTGTTTGGAAGTGACGGTTTAACCGCAAAACCTGCACAGATGAAGAAAATAGGCAATGCCTATCCAAAATGGAGAGCCGGGATCCAGAATGATTTTAAATATAAAAATATTTCCATAAGCTTTTCATTCGACGGGCAGTATAAAGGGATGGCATATTCCCAGTCGCATCATAAAATGTCTGAACAGGGAAAACTTGGGCATACCCTTGAAGGAAGGGATAACCCGGGAGGTCTGATTGTAGGGCAGGGTGTAGTACAAAATCCGGATGGTTCTTATTCTCCAAATACAAAAGGTATTCTGGTGTCCACATATTACGGAGATTACTACAGAAGAGCCAACGTAGAAACCAATACGTTTGATACTTCATTTATCAAGCTGAGAGATGCAAGAATCGCTTATTCTTTCCCTAAATCTATTACTGATCCATTGAAAATCACAGATTTAACGTTAGCGCTTTTCGGAAAAAACCTCTGGATGTGGACAAAGTTCCCGCTGTTTGATCCCGAAGCCGCTACTTTAGATAATGCAACCATTACTCCGGGTGTAGAAATGGGGCAGATGCCTTCTTCACGCACGATCGGTTTTCAGCTAAATGTTAAATTTTAAATCCTTAAAAAATGAAAAAAACAATATTTAAATATATCATCCTGGCAGGTCTTGCATTTACAGTGGCTTCCTGCGACAGAAACTTTGATGAGATAAATGTAGACGACAGCAAAATCTACGAACCCGAAGTTTCCAGCTTTTTAGCACCTTTGCAATATAATCTTTCCTCTGTAGGGTATTCCAGGGCAAATGATTTTACTTTCGATATCATGCAGGTGTCTCTGGATTTTCCCAATGAAGGAAATACACTGAGCCGATACAATATCACTGAAAATACCGGCGCCGGTTACTGGAACAACAGCTATAAATGGATTAAACAGATCTATGAAATGAAGAAAGCTGCCGTAAGCAGCAACGACAAAAACTATGAGGCTATTGCGCTTGTTCTGAACGCATGGGCATATTCCAATCTTACTGATACATACGGAGATGTTCCCTTTACCGAAGCCTCAAGATTGGATGAAGCCATTAGCCAGCCAAAATTCGACCAGCAAAAAAATATTTACATCCAGCTATTGGAAGATCTTAAAAGAGCAAACTCTCTTTTTGTAACCACAAAAACACTTACCGGAACAGATCTTTTCTATAATGCAAACAATGATGTAAACGGAATAACGAACTGGAAAAAATTCTGTAATTCCCTTTCTCTAAGACTTCTGACAAGAATTTCAAAAAGAAACGGCGAGGTTAATGTATACGAAAGAATACAGGAAATTATTAACAACCCCACAATTTACCCAATTTTCCAAAGTAATTCGGAAACAGCTAAAGTTAATATTACAGGAGTAGCTCCTTTGATGCCTCCTATTGCCAGACCTCAGGATTTTACTACAGGCCGTGCCGCTTCAGAATTCTTTGTAGAAACACTGAAAGCCAATAACGATCCCAGAATGGCTATGTTTTTCGGACAGGCCAAAAACCTCACAGGAACAAACATCGGCTATAAAGGTGCTCCGTCAGGATACGCTTACGGTACCACTTTCAATTATCAGCCTTCTAATATGAACCAAAACCTGGCAAAAGCACCGCTAAATATTTTGGTTTATCCCTATGCTGAATTGCAGTTTACTCTTGCTGAGCTTGCTTTTAAAGGAGTGATTCCCGGAAATGCACAGACGTATTATGAAAATGGAGTGAAAGCAGCCATAGAACAGTGGGGGGCAACATTGCCTGCCAATTATTTCACCAACCCCAATGTTGCCTACAACGGAACGTTGGAAAGGATTCTTCTTCAGAAATATGTTGCTTTGTTCTTCGTAGATCAGCAGCAGTGGTTTGAAAAAAGAAGAACCGGTTTCCCTGTACTTCCAAACAACGGAGGATTGCTTAACAACGGTGTTATGCCTTCAAGATTGATGTATCCGCCAAATCCAAGGGTATTGAATACGGCCAATTACCAGTCGGCTGTTCAACAGATGGGAGGCGATAATATCAACATAAAAGTGTGGTGGGATAAATAATAAAATTACCGCTAAGATCGGGCTTTAGCCCGATCTTTAAAAAAATAGTCAAATTGGCTTCAGCCAAAACTTACATTTAAATATCAATTCAATGAATATTAAATTTTTAATGCCATGTCTGCTTATTTCAGCAATGGCTTTCTCACAGGCTTCTGTTTCCGGATATGTATATGAAGACACCAACAGAAACCAGAAAAAGGAAAACAGGGAAAAAGGAATTGAAGGAGTAGCTGTTTCCAACGGGATCCAGGTTGTGCTTACAGATAAAAACGGAAGATACAGTCTTCCCATTCAGGAAGGGCAGTCGGTTTTTGTAATTAAGCCTTCGGGATATATGACGCCGGTGAATGCCAACAATTTGCCTCAGTATTATTATCAGTATAAGCCGAAAGGTTCGCCGGCAGATTTTAAATACAAAGGATCTGCACCGACTGGCGAGCTTCCGAAAGAAATCAATTTTGCCCTCAACAAGCAAAACGAAAGCAAAAATTTTGACATCCTTGTCTTCGGAGACCCGCAGCCTTACACCGAAAAGCAATTGGATTATTTTAAAAGAGCCATTGTAAACGAGGTGAAAAATACCAAAAAAAATGCAGTGCTGGGAATCAGCCTCGGAGATTTGGTAGGTGATAACCTGAGTCTTCAGAAACCTTATGCCGATGTAATGAAGGAAATTGGACTGCCCTGGTACAACGTTATGGGAAACCATGATATGAATTACGATGCTAAAGAAGACCTTCTTTCTGATGAAACTTTTGAATCGAATTTCGGGCCGGCGAATTATTCATTCAATTATGGAAATGTTCATTTCATTATTCTTGATGATATTCTGTATCCGGACCCAAGAGACGGAAAAGGATACTGGGGAGGTTTTCGTGAAGATCAGCTTAAATTCATTGAAAACGACCTGAAACTGGTAGATAAAAACAAACTTATCGTTGTTTCTTTCCATATTCCATTGGAACACAAAAATGAAGATAATTTCAGGAATTCCGATCGTCAGAAATTGTTTGACTTTTTAACACCCTTTAAAAATGCTTTGGTTCTATCGGCACACACGCATATCCAGCAGCAGCTTTTCTACGGAAAAGAAGCCGGATGGAATGGTTCTAAAGATCTTCACGAATACAATGTGGGAACAACCTGTGGCGATTGGTGGTCCGGAACATCGGATGATCTCGGATTGCCAACTTCTACTATGAGGGACGGAACGGCAAAAGGCTATTCTTTTATCAGCTTTAATGACAGCAATTACAAGGTTAAATATAAAACTGCAGGTAAGCCGGAAGATTACCAGATTAACTTATACGTTCCGAAAGTCATTCCTTTCCCTTCGAAAACATCTGCAAAAGTATTGGCTAATTTCTTTATGGGAAGCAAAAAAGATAAAGTGGAATACAGAATAGACGGAGAAAAATGGGAAGAAATGCAGTATGATGAAACAGTAGATCCAAGTTTTGCCATGTCTGTTTTCAAGTGGGATACCACCAATAATCTTTTCCCGGGAAGAAGGCCATCCAACCCTGAAATGTCAAAACATATATGGACGGGGGATTTTTCCAAAAAACTCTCGCTGGGAAAACATAAAGTTGAGGTAAGAGCTACAGATATGTATGGAAATCAGTTCTCGGCTTCAGAAGAATTTGAAGTTCAGAATCAGATTCTTATCCCTTAATTTTTTATTTTATTACTATACTTTCAAAGAAACCGGCCCACTTTGGGTCGGTTTTAATTTTTTTAAATTAAACCTTCAAGGTTTTCAAAACCTTGAAGGTTTAAAATCTACCAATTTCTCATTTTTAAAATACTTAAACATAAACATTTATTATATCAATCATCACAATAAGTTTTAATCTGTCTCTTTCCAAATCATCTTTCGTAAATTTGCAGCAACAATTAAATAAATTCAACAAAAATGAATATCAACGGAAAAAATGCCATCATTACCGGCGGAGGAAGAGGTTTGGGTAAAGCTGTTGCGCTTGCTTTGGCCGCAGAAGGAGTACATATCGGAATAACAGGAAGAAACGAAGAAAACCTGAAAATGACGGTCGACGAAATCCGTAAACTGGGAGTAAATGCAGGATATGCCGTATTCAGCATCGATAATGAAATACACGTAAAAGCAGGCATTGAATCTTTGGCAGAACAGCTGGGAGGAATCGATATCCTGATCAATAATGCAGGAATCGGCGATTTCGGGTCTATTGAAGAAATGCCTTCCGAAACCTGGGAGCAGGTTATTAAAACCAATCTTTTCGGGGTATATTATGCAGCAAAAGCGGTACATCCTTTTATGAAGTCGAAAGGAGAGGGCGATATCATTAATGTAGCTTCTACTGCCGGATTAAAAGGCGGACCGAACATGTCGGCTTATGCCGCTTCAAAAGCAGCAGTTGTTTCCCTTTCACAGTCGATGATGGCAGAATGGAGAAAGCAGAATATCAGAGTGGTTACGCTTACGCCAAGTACGATTGCTTCAGATATGTCGATTCAGGGAGGTCTTACCGATGGAAACCCGGAAAAAGTATTGCAGCCGGAAGATTTTGCAGAGTGGGTAAGAGATATTTTAAAAATGAACAGAAGAGCACTGATAGCAAACGGTTCTATATTTTCTACCAATCCTTAATAGTTTGAAATTTCAAGTTAAATATTGGGGTTTAATGTTTTTAAACTTAATCAAAATAATTGTAAGCGGACTTAGGTTCGCTTTTTTTATATTTAGTTTGTCATTCTGAACGGCAATGAAGCGAGAGTGAAAAATCTCCGTTTAATAAAACAGATTATTCAGTCGCTAAAACCAAGTTTTGATGTATTCTGACTCCCTCTCCAAAAGAGAGGGTCAAGGTGAGGAAAAACAAAAGAACAATATTTCAGTAAAATCAAAAAAGTAGTTTTATTTTTGCATTAAATTATTCACATGCAAAATTATTTAGAATTCAATTTCAAAATTTCTCCGCTTCAGCCCTGGAACGAAATATTAATGGCAGAGCTTATTGAGATCGGTTTCGACAGTTTCACGGAAGAGATTGACGGTATTTTGGGATATATTCAGAAAGAATTATTTAACGAAAATGAATTAAAAGCATTGCCGCTTTTTCAGAATGAAGAGGTGAAAATAGAATATACTTTCCAGGAAATGCCGAATATCAACTGGAATGAAGAGTGGGAAAAAAACTTTGAACCGATCAATATTGATGATAAAGTGCTGATCCGTGCAGAATTCCACGAGTCGGTTCCCGGAATGCATGAAATTGTTATTCAGCCGAAAATGTCTTTTGGAACAGGGCATCATCCAACAACCCATCTCATGATCCAGCAGATGATGGATATGGATTGTAAGGATAAAAAAGTTTTGGATATGGGCTGCGGAACATCGGTTTTAGCCATTTACGCAAAACAGATCGGAGCCGGAGATACAAAAGCGATCGATATCGATGAATGGTCGGTAGAAAATTCCAAAGAAAATGCAGCAAGAAATAATGTTGAGCTGGATATCGAATTGGGAACGACAGAAAATTTAGGAAAAGAGCATTATGATATCATTCTGGCGAACATCAACAGAAACATTTTAATTTCAGATATCCCGACTTATGTTTCCGTACTCAATGAAGGCGGACAATTATTGCTTTCCGGATTGTGCTTCTTTGATGTGGATGATATTCTGGAAGTCTGCAAAGAAAACAGTCTGCAGCTTAAAAAACAGCTTCAGAGAGAAGAATGGGTAAGTCTACTGCTTGAAAAATAAGCACCACCAAAATGTTAATATGAAATCTCTTTTTACGATTCTGTTTTTCTTTCTTCTCCAGATCTTTAGTGCTCAGGAAACAGAGGAAATATATGCAAACGGGGTTTTTCAATTTGATGAAAATAAACCTCAGAAAATATTCACCGAGTGGACGAGGATCAGGCAATCTCCGGGTGTTGATACAGTGATCTTGGATTCCTTGCAAACCAATCATGAAATTCTAATTCTTAAAAAAGAAAAATCTGTTCTGAAGCTGGGCGAAAGAGCAGCTCCCTGGTACAGAATTTCCTATCAGAAAAACGGCAAAACGTCCGAAGGTTACCTATGGGGAGGGAATCTCTGCATTCATTACCGAAATAAAAACGGATATGATTTTTTATTAGGTTTAACAAAAACATTAAATAAGAAAAATCCTGATTATGAAGGTTCAGTTCAACAGAATTATGCTTCTGTAAAATTTTTGCAGGGAAATATTCTTCTGGATGAAGCTTCTTTTGAAACAGGCTCCGGAGAAAACTTAAATTTTGCCGGGTTAAGCATTGAAAGTGGTCATAAGCTGAAAGATGTTGAGCTTACGCTAAAAGCAACCACTTCCGGTGGTGCCTGCGGTGTTCCGACTTATGACCAGTATATTTTATTGAAAAGCAAAAAACTGATTGCACTTCCTCAGCTGATGAGCGTAGGCGATGCCGGAGCTTATTATCACTCCGAAGAATTCGTTTTCCCAAACGATAAAGGCGGAATACCCAATGCTTTCATCTTTAAAATGGAAGAAATGGAAAAAGATGAAAACGACCGTGAGAAGAAAAAGAACGCTTCCGCAGTTTATCTCTGGAACGGAAATGCTTACCTGAAAAAATAAAATTATAATATTCTAATTGTTATTTTAATTGATTTAAAAAATCTTAGAATATAATACTTTGCCCGTCTTCAGGAATGAAAACTTTTTCAGTTAGAGAATATTTTACAAGCTCATCTTTCAACTGTGCTCTTGTAATGGGGCAATGGTTCAGCGCTTCCATATGATTGGCAAGTACTTTTCCCGGTGCATTTTTTATAAATTGAATAATATCCTGCATATTCATTAAAAGAGGCTTCCCAAAATCGAGCTGTGCACCGCCGCAGGCTAAAACAGACAGATCCGGCTTTAATTCTTTAAAAACTTTATCAATATGTTCTGTGTAAATGGTATCTGCTGAAATATAAACCGATTGACTCTGAGCAAATTCGAGGTAAAATCCCATAACAATTCCCATAGGGTTTGCAATAAAGCCGTAGCCATGCCTCGCCGGAACGCCCGTTATTTTTAAATCCAAAATGTCTTCATCTTTCCAATAATCAACAGTCTTTAAAATTGATAAGCCCCTTTTTTCAAGTTGTCTTTTGTCTTTAACACTGCAAATTACCGGGACGCTTTTCTCTTTTAGAAAGTGTTCAGCTTCTTTATCAAGGTGATCCGGATGCAAATGGGTTATCAGGCAGTGGGTGACTTTTTCCAGAATGGCATTGCTGTTTACAGGCAGATCCACCAGTGGATTTTTTAATGGTTTAAACCTGAAAAGTGTAAAAGGAGATAAGCTTCCTTTTCTGCCAAGCATAGGATCTATTAAAATATATTTCCCTTCAGTTTCGATAACGAATGTGGCATTTCTGAGATGATGTATTTTCATTGAATTCTTTTTTGCAAATTTTTGTAAATAAGCTTTTTTCTACATTGATTTGGATCAATAAATAAAATTAAACATCATCATCTTTAAAAATTCTTTTTCTTATTCTGCTTAACGTTTCAGGGGCAATGCCGAGATATGATGCAATATGGTATTGTGGAATTTGTTGTAACCAGGCAGCTCTGTTTTTTAAGATGTCAAGATAATTGTCATCAGGAGTATTGATAAATTGTTTGAGCTCACTTTGTTCCTTTTTCTCTATAATCCGTTCAAAAATTTCTTCAACAAATAATTTTCCGCAATGATATTCTTTCACAAAAAACTGAAATTTTTCCCGGGATAGAACTCTTACTTTCGTGTCGGTAAGACATTGTTGGTTTTTTCTTGAAGTTTTATCGGTAATGAATGAGTAAAAATCTGTTAAAAAGCAGGGTTCAATGAAGAAATCAATATTTTTTTCTTTTCCGTCATGTGCATAAAATTCACGCACAATGCCTTCATCAAGAAAGCGAAGCTGCCTTTCGGAATTTCCGTTTTCAAGAATTAGACTGTCTTTTTTGAATGATTTAGTTTCAAAAGAATTGATGAAGCATTGAAGCCCTTCTTTATTGAAAGGAAACTCGCGCATAAAGAACTCATATAGCTGATCTTTTGTCATCGATAAAATATATCGGTAAAAGTATTGAAAATCCGGAAGTTTTCAAATTTTCTGCTTATCTGTCTCCCAATAGTACTTTTTTCAGATCTCCGTCTTTTTTAAAGAGAAGGTAAAGAATATAGGATGCAAAGATCATAATGCCGACAATAGCCGCGGCAGTTCCTAAAACTATTGATCCTGCTGAGAATTTATTCCTCCACATAATCCATAATCCGGAAAGAATAAGATAGCACATAAAGTCAAGATTGAACTGCCCATTCCATCCCGGAGTAAGAATATTTCCAAAAAATACACTGAACAGATCTGCCCCTTCTTTCTGAAAAGCCATAATGGAAAATACGATTAATAAGATGACCTGGGAAAGCAATAATAATTTGAATGCAAAATGTTTTTTCATAATTAAAAGATTAAGGTTTAGCAGTTAGTTTTCCAGAGTGGTCCTGCAGCGATAATTAGAACGATGATATTAATGAAAGCATTGCTGGTATTTCCTGAGGCGACAGAACCTGCACTGTCGAGTAAAAACCATGCGATGAGACCGGCCAGTACGGCCTTTCTTACTTCATTAGGAGCTTTGTCGTACACCCATTTTTGGAGAAACCATATGCATACACCCCAGCCGAAGAGAAATCCTCCGGTTAGTGCAGATAAAAAGCGTGTGGTGGGAGCTTCATAGTTTTGTACGCCGTCCAGAGGCAGGCTTAATAAATCCAGTGTCCATCTTGCGGGTTCTGAAGTTTCCGGCATAGATCCAAGAAAGAAAACCGGGCCAAATGAGCCGACCGTAATTGCTGTTATTTTAAGATAAAACTTATGGAATTGTTGCGTCATTTGTTAATTTTTGTGCAAAATTAATCAGCAGACTCTTAAAAATTTAGACGGTTCCGTACAATATTACTCGAAATTTTTTGCAATTTTTGCAAGATTTTCAAAATAGGAAGCCAGCCAGTTTGCAGTGATATTTTCATCATTGATTTTTAGGAAAAAATTTTCCAGGGCGAGTTCAAAAAGACCTTCCATTTGCCTACTGCTTAATGTAAGATTAAGATCTTCTGCCCAGATTCTCACAAAATCTTTCCCGATAATATGATTTGATTTTTCGAGTACATTTCTGTAATTTTTTCTGTTCTGGCTGAAACGCAGCTGCCTGTTGAATAATAGATCTGTTTTATGCTCCGTCAGAATATTTATTAAATCAGGATTGATTTTTTTTACAGCTTTTTCTTTATCTGCAATAATCCTGCACTGGGAAAGATGAAATGCAAAAAGCTGATCCAGAAATAATTCACTATCAGCAAAATGATGGTAAAATGAAGATTTGCTTATTCCTGTTATTTTGGAAAGCTTCTCTATCTTCAGTCCGTTTTCGCCATGCAGCGCAAAGTTTTTGTAGCCTTCAAGAATCCAAACCTGTTTTCCCGGGCTACTTTCTTTTGGATCAATGTATTTCTCTGTCATTCAATTTTAAACAAATGCGTGTCATACAATGGTATCATTAAATTTATGACGGACGCAGATATTAATTCAATGTGTAATGTACGGTAATTTTTGCATTCAGCAATTTGGAGACAGGGCAGTTTGCTTCTGCGTCTTTCACCAGTTCATCGAACTTTGAAGGGTCTATACCTGAAACTTTTGCAGAAAGCGAAAGGCTGGATTGTGTGATGCTTCCGTCTTCCAGTACAATTTCACAGTCGGTTCTCAGCTCATCTGCTGCAAAACCGGCTGCCTGAATATTGAAAGCCAGTTTCATACTGAAACATCCTGCGTGTGCTGCGGCAATAAGTTCTTCAGGATTTGTGCCGATGCCGTCTGCAAAACGGGAATTGAAGCCGTATTGTGTTTCATTCAGAACTGTACTTTGAGTGCTTAAACTACCTTTTCCTTCTTTACCTGTTCCGCTCCATACTGCGGTTGATCTTCTTTTGATCTGCATACTATTAATGTTTTATTTTGTTTTTTTTGTTTTGATTTATTTAGAAGCAAACCTCGAAATGATAATTCCTACAACAGCCACCATATAAAACTGTCCTGCCATTCCGAAAAATGCTACAACGAGCCTGCTCATATCTGTTATCGGGTAAATATCTCCGAATCCGATACTGGTAAGGGTTATAAAACTGAAATACGATAATTCGTTGTACACCTGCGATATATTGTTTGGCGTAATCCCATAAAAAGATCCGTGAAAATTGAGCTCTATAAAAAGATAAGAAAACAATGCTACCAGGCTTAGTATCATATACCCGCAAAAAGATCCTATAATTACATTGATGCGAATTTCCTTTGCCTTTGTAATCTGCCGCATTACCTCTATAAAAATAAATACATAATACATTATAAAAAAGACGGTAAGAAATTCTATAAACCATAATTTGCGGCTAAGAAGTAAAAATCCTACCGGCATTAAAATGCTGATTAAACTGAAAATATTCTTAAGAGTATTAATTCTTTTGCTTCTCTCTTTGAAAATTCCAAAACAGGCTACTGCGATCAAAATCATATTAACCGGCCAGACATATTTCAGGAAAATCGCATTATCAGGAAAGAGGATTTTGTCAAAAACCAGGGAAAGCAAGGCTGTCAATAGAAATTCGAACCTGTAATCAATGAGCCTTTGATGCACTCTTTTATATACTTCCATGCTTTTTATGGATTATATTTATCTAATACAGGTTTTAGCTCAAAACATATTTCGAATTTCTGTATTAACTGATATGTGTTTAAAGAATTTATTCTCCTAATGCAGCAATAATCGCTTTAGCAGTTTCGCTGCCGCTGAAATTCTGCTGCCCCGTCACCAGATTACCATCTCTTACCGCAAAACCTTTCCATAATCCGGCCTGGATATAGTTAGCTCCAATGGCCTTCATTTCATCCTCGATTCTCCATGGCATAATATGTTGATCTCTTGGTAAAAGATTATAGTCCCAGACTGCGTTATCTGCAAAATCCTCCTCCACGTTGGCAAATCCCGTTACTGTTTTGCCTTTAGCTAGATATTCTCCATTACTCAATTTTGCGTATTTAAGGATGGCAACACCATGGCACAGTGCTGCAGCTATTTTGCCGGCTTCATAAAAAGATACAAACTTTTGGTGCAGATCGGTAGCTTCAGCAAAACTGAACATTGGGGATTGCCCTCCTGCAACGACGATAGCGTCAAATTCAGCGACGTCAATATCAGCGACTTTGTTAGTGTTTTCAACAAGGCTTTTTAAAGGCGGTGTGTGAATAAAACCCTGACTTATAAGGTCTGTTGAAGAATAACCGCTAGGATCATTTGGATCGCTCATGGAATCGGCTTCACATCTGCCTCCATTGGGAGAGAAGATCTCTATATGATAGCCTTTCTCTGAAAATTCATAATAAGGGTGGGTAAGTTCGCTCCACCAAAAACCAACCGGCCAACCTGTCGTTGTTGAAATCGTTGGATTGGCAATTACGATAGCAATTTTTTTAGGGTTATCGGGACGAACTGTGTTTGTGTTTTTTAGGCTCATTTTGATGTTTTTTACAGATGCAAATTAGTATAAGTCTGAATTAAAAGCAACATCTGGCTTTTTTTGTAATAAGCTAACATTTTTGTAAGTGATTATTTACAAGGATGAATTATAATCTTGGAAGATGAATTAGGGAGAGCCTTTGACCGTCACGATATGAATCGGCATACTATATCCGCTATGGGAACTAACATAAAAACCTCATAACAAAGCTATGAGGTTTCTGTGAGCGCGAAAGGATTCGAACCTTTGACCGTCTGCTTAGAAGGCAGATGCTCTATCCAGCTGAGCTACGCACCCTAAAATAAAATTAAAAGTCGGGGCGGCAGGATTCGAACCTGCGACCTCCTGGTCCCAAACCAGGCGCGATGACCGGACTACGCTACGCCCCGATGGAAGTCATCTTTCAACAAGAATTATCTTGTTTTTTGTGGGTGCAAATATAGAGCCTTTTTTTGAATTATAAAAATAAAATCCCGGTAATTTTTCAACCATATTATTTAATTAATTTTACATCGTTAATAATCATTATTTTATGAAAATTATAATCAGGAAAATTTTACCTGTATTATATCTGCCTGCTGTGATTCTGCCGTTTTTAATTTCGATTCGGATGAAAAATCAGCAATAATAAAAAAACCTTGCCCACATGAGCAAAGTTTTGTTGTTATATAAAAATTGTTAATATTAGGACAAAAATGTTACAACAAGATATGTAATTCCTGCAACGATTGCAGAGATTGGAATGGTAAGAACCCATGCCCATAATAAGCTTACGGTAATACCCCATCGCACGGCAGATACTCTTTTTGTAAGACCAACTCCGATAATAGATCCTGTAATGGTATGGGTTGTGGAAACAGGGATTCCGAAATGATCCGTAATAAACAGAGTAATAGCTCCTGCTGTTTCTGCGCTTACGCCTTCCAGGGAAGTTACCTTTGTGATTTTAGTTCCCATTGTTTTGATGATCTTCCAGCCGCCACTCATGGTTCCCAGAGCTATAGCGATAAACGATACCAAAGGAACCCAAAGATAATGCTCTGCAAAGTAATCAAAACGCCCTGCAGCAGGTATTGAAAGATAAACGGGATCCTGTAGCATCTGCACGTGATAGTAGATTAAAGCCGCACCGATGATCCCCATTACTTTCTGGGCATCATTAAGACCGTGGCCCAAACTGAACAGCGCTGATGAAGCCAGCTGTAATCTTTTAAATGATTTGTCTGCCTTATGCGGATTTGATTTTTTATAAAGATGAACAATAATTAAAGTAATGATGATTGAAATAATCATCCCTATAACCGGAGCCATGAAAATGAACAGGAAAATAGGAATTACTTTATCAAATTTCACGACACTCTGGTGCGTTACCTGAACTGCCGCCTCTTTAATGGTATTCCAAAATCCGAGTTCCGGCTGAGCTGCTGCCACATTCTGATAGTCCATCATGAAAGCGTGCATCAACGCTGCTCCTAAAAATCCTCCAATCAGTGTATGCGAAGAAGAGGAAGGAATACCAAACCACCATGTAAGGAGATTCCATGCAATAGCTGCTATAAGACCCGAAAATATGACTTCAAGGTTGATGAAATTTTCATTGACGGTTTTGGCAATCGTGTTACCAATTTTAAATTCGCCAATAATATATGCAGCAATAAAGAATGCTGCGAAGTTCCAAAGCGCTGCCCAAAGCACAGCTTGAAAAGGGGTTAAAACTTTTGTAGAAACAATAGTCGCAATTGAGTTGGCCGCATCATGAAAACCGTTGATGTAATCGAAAATAAGAGCCAAAGCAATAATAACTATAAGTAAAATCGGAAATTCCATTGTTTAATTATAATTATTAATTAAGCGTATTTAATCATGATGTTCTCAATCGTGTTGGCAACATCTTCTGCTTTGTCAGTTACAACTTCAAGGTAATTAAGTACAGATGAAACTTTGATGATGTTGATGGCATCGTTGGTCTCGAACAATTCCACCATTGAATTGGAAAGCAGGTCGTCTGCAATATTTTCTATAGAATTTACTTTAATGCAAGCTTCTTTTACCTGCTCCATATTTTTGAACCCTTTCAGGTTTTTCATAGCATTCTGGATCTCAAGGCATGCTTTATGAATCAATAAAGAGAAATCCGAATATGCCTTCATTTCAGGCGATTTATACAGGAAAATATATTTTGTGGAAGCGTAAATATAATCCGCAATATCATCCAGTCCTGTTGCAAGGGTATGAATATCTTCTCTGTCGAAAGGGGTGATGAAATTTTTCCCCAATTCTACAAAAATTTCGTGCGTAAGCTCGTCATTTTTATGCTCGTAGTCGCTCATTTTTTTCAGCATGGAATCATCATTAAGATCGAAATCCTTGATTCCGTGGTTGAATTCCTCAGACATTGCCACAAGGTTTTCAGTTACTTTTTCGAACAGTACGAAGAAGATTTTATCTTTTGGTTGAAAAGCGTGGAAAATATTACCAATTCCCATTTTTAAGTATTTATAATTCGTGTGCAAATTTCTTAAAAAACGCCCTTACCTGAAACAATACAACATTAAGTTTTGTTAACATTACATGATTACTGATTGCCAAATAAAAAAACCGGCTGTAAGGCCGGTTTTCATTATATTTTCGGGAGCTTAGTTTGCTACTTCTGCCCTCATTTCTTTACCTTTGAATTTCATAGATCCAATGTTGCTTAATACATTGTCTTTGAATGATTTTTCAACCTCGAAGAATGAGAATTTTTCAAGAATTTCGATATCGCCGATTTCTGCTCTTTTTTTGCTTTTTCCGGCAGTTGCCTTGTTGATGATATCAAGCACATCCAATTTCTTCAGCTGGTCTTTTTTACCAAGATTAAAGAAGAACCTTACCATATCTTCATTTCTTTTTCTCGGCTTTCCGCCACGGTCTCTGTCGCGGTCACGATCTCTTCCTCTGTCTCTGTCGCGCTCTCTCCGGTCTCTTCTGGAGCCTCCGTCATCATCTCTGCTGCTTAACTTCTGATCAGCAAGATCATGTCTGTCTTTATAATACAGGGCAAGATCTTTCAGCTGGAACTGAAGCAATTTATGAGCAAGCTCTTCTTTGGTGAATGCCGACAAATCCGGAATCAGGGAATCATCAAATTCAAAGAAATCTTCGTGAATTTCAAAAAGGCTTTCAAAAACACCTCCAACCTGAGCTTTGATAATATCTTCTCCGGTAGGAATTTTACCTTCGTGCATTTCAATTTTCGTTACCGATTTGATCTGCTTTAGCTTTCTGCTTTCTTCTGGTTTGATCAGCGCAATAGAAATACCGTCTTTTCCTGCTCTTCCCGTTCTTCCGCTTCGGTGAACGAAAACTTCAGGATCATCCGGAAGAGAATAATGGATAACGTGTGTTAGTGAATTTACATCCAATCCTCTTGCTGCAACGTCTGTTGCCACCAAAATATCAATGTTTTTCAGCCTGAATTTCTTCATTACCGTATCTCTCTGTGCCTGGGAAAGGTCTCCGTGAAGCGCATCTGCCGCATAGCCATTCTGCATAAGGAAATCTGCAACTTCCTGGGTTTCCATTCTGGTTCTGCAGAAAATAATGGAATACTGATTCGGATTTGAATCAATAAGACGCTTTAAAGCTTCCTTTTTCTGGCGATAACCGATCACATAATACTCATGCTTGATGTTTTTCTTAACTTCGTTGATAGAGCCTACAGAAATTCTATGAGGCTTTGTCAAATAATTTTTTGAAATCCTTTCCACTTCTTTGCTCATTGTAGCTGAGAAAAGGAAAGTTTGTTTCGTTTCAGGAGTTTCGCTAAGGATGGTTTCCAATTCGTCTTTGAAACCCATCGAAAGCATCTCGTCTGCCTCATCAAGAACCAGCCAGTGGATTGCAGAAAAATCAAGCGCTTTTCTGTTGATAAGGTCGATTACTCTTCCCGGAGTTCCCACAATAATCTGTGGCTTGTCCTTGAGCGATCTGATCTGATCCGTAATACTGCTTCCACCATAAACGGCTGTCGTTTTGATGTCTTTCATGTATTTGGAGTAATTTTTAATGTCTTTCGTAATCTGAAGACATAATTCCCGTGTCGGACAAAGCACCAAAAGTTGGATTTTGCGACTCGTATCGTCAATCATATCCAAAATCGGAAGCGAAAACGCTGCTGTTTTGCCTGTCCCTGTCTGCGCAAGTGCGATCAAGTCGCGAATATCTGAAAGAATAAAAGGGATAGTCTGTTTTTGGATTTCTGTCGGGCTTTCGTAACCCAGTTCGCCAATAGCCTTAAGAATATCAGGACTTAAATTGGTTTCCGTAAATAAATTCATTAAATATTTTAAAATTTTTGCAAAGATACAATTATTATTTGAATTACCTTTTAACTATTATTACAGAAACAATAATTTAATATTTAAAAGATGTAGAGCTTTTATAATTTCCGCAGAAAAACCGCCTTATTTTTAATTTTAATTTAATACGATATACTTTTATCCGCTCTCTGGTATTCAGGAAAAATGTTCTCGGCGATTAACCAATTTTTAATTAAATTTGATTGAAAAATAAAAATATATGTCTGCTACAGTTTCACCGAAAGTTTTTGATTTTTTAAGACAACTTACCGAAAATAACAACCGCGAATGGTTTACGGAAAATAAAAATCTCTATACGGAATCCCAGGAAAACCTTGTGCTTTTTCTTGAAGGTCTTATTAAAGAAATGTGTGAATTCGATTCTGAACTGGGAAAAATTGATGCTAAAAAATCATTGTTCAGGATTTACAGGGATACGCGGTTTTCAAAAGATAAAACGCCTTACAAAACTAATTTCGGAGCTTCTCTGGGAATGGGAAAAGGCAGCCAGAAAGGAGGGTATTACCTTCACCTTGAGCCGGGAAAATCATTTATTGCCGGAGGAATCTATATGCCCGAATCTTCCGTTCTGAAAACGTTGCGCAAAGAGATTTCACTTTACGGACAGGAATTTTTAAACATTTTAAATGATAAGGAATTTAAAAAATATTTTCCGGAGCTTGATCAGGATGATAAGCTGAAAAAAGTTCCGCAGGGTTTTGAAAAAGAAGACCCGATGGCAGAATATCTGAAACTGAAAAGCTTTATCGTAGTTTATAACCTTTCAGATAAAGAAGTTTCTGACAAAAATGCTTCCAAAAACCTTGCGAAAATTTTCAAAGCCATGAAACCGCTTAACGATTTTCTGAACACCCCTTTTTTATAGTTTCAAATTTTAATTACTGAAAAACAGACACTTATAATTTGGCTGTTTTAACATTAATTTAACATTTTTATGTATATTTGCTATTGTCAAAAGCAAAAGCATGTCTCTATACCAAAGAATTGCTGAAAATCTGCAATATATCAGTCCTGGTTTTTACAAGAAAAGATTTTTTAAAAGTTTAAATAATCTTAACAAAGATAATTTCTCATCAAGAAATGTAGAACCGGAATTGGTTTGGATTAAAGAATTTCTCAATAAAAAAGCCGTTATTTTGGATATTGGCGCCAATGTAGGTACATTTTTATATCAGCTCGAAAATAAGCTCGACCATGAGCAGATCTATGCTTTTGAACCCAACAAAAAACTATACAGAAGGCTTAAAAGGCTTTTTCCGGGAATGCACGTTTTCCCGCTGGCTCTTTCGGATGAAAATACAACAGCAGAGTTTAAAGTTCCCGTCATCAATGGTAGAACTATTGCTTCCAGAGGCACACTCAATACTTCCTACAAAGAAAAAGGCGAAGAGAAAAGCTACACTGAAAAGGTAAAAGTAATACGCCTGGACGACTGGGCTGCCATAGAAAGTTTCCACAGGCTGGATTTCATTAAAATTGATGTGGAAGGCAATGAAATGAAAACACTGTACGGAGCCCGTGAAGTGATCTGTAAATTTCTGCCCGTACTGATGGTGGAAATGGAACAACGACACCATGATACCCCGATATGGGAGGAAATCTCGGAGGTTGAATCCTGGGGCTACAACGCACACTATCTGGACAGGACTACTTTTGAACCGGAAAAATTAACGGAAGAAATTTTACTAAAAAATATAAGCGACGAAAAAAATAAAAAAGAATACATCAACAACATCATCTTCATCCCTAAAAGTCAGCCAAAATGAGTGTAGTTGCAAGACAGGGGTTTAAGTATTCTATTATTGGCTATATAGGTTTCCTGCTGGGCACCGTTTCCGCAATTTTTATTTTCCCTAATGATTTTGAGTTTTACGGCAAACTGAGATACAGCATGCAGACCGCAGAAATGCTGGTTCCTTTTGTGGTTTTCGGGATTTCGTATGCGAATGTGAAATTTTTTCACAGTGTGCAGCAAGACGGGAAAAACCAGAATATGCTCACCCTCTCATTAATTACAATTTTTATTAATTTTCTGATTTTTTGCGGAATATTTTTTATACTTCCTTATTTTTATCCCCAGTTTTTAAAAACCCAGGCATGGAATATCAAAGGAATTATCCTTCCGTTGATTTTGGTTTTGTCGCTGTGTGCGATATTCAATAAATACACCTCTAACTATAAAAGGATTGTTGTTTCCAATATTTTTGACAACCTTTTTCCTAAAATTGCCAACCTTGGCGCATTCTGCCTTTTTTTTTACTTTGCATTTTCGCAGGAAACAGCACTTGCATTTTTTTTCGGAATTTTTGCATTGATGCTCTTCGGTTATATTTATTATACGAATAAGCTGGAAAAAATCAATTTTGATTTCAGTACCGATTATTTTAAAAAAGACGGCTTCTGGAAGGAGTTCATGAACTACAGTTTTTTTGGTTTCTTAGGGACTTTCGGGAATTATCTTGCGATCAACAGCTTTATGATCGGAGAATATATGGGAATGGAGGAAAACGGGATTTATTCTACATTGTATGCATTGATTTCCCTCATTTCTATTCCGCAGCTGGGATTGTTTAATATTTCAGCCCCGATCATCAGCAAAAATCTTGCAGACGGCGATATGGAAGGGCTGGATAAATTTCATAAGAAAACTTCACTTACGCTCTATTTTTTAGGCGCCGTTTTATTCTCGTGCATTATGGTCGGATTTCCTTACCTGACGTATTTTATGCCTAAAAACGGAATGCTGCTGAGGGAGTACGAACCGGTAGTCTGGATCTGGGGATCGGCGGTTTTAATTGATCTCGCCACAGGCTTCAACGGAAACATTATTTCACTTTCAAAATATTATAAATTCAATATTCTGGTAATGCTTTTGCTTGCCGGGCTTACGATTTTTTTAAATTTATATTTCCTGAAAAATACGGATCTGAAACTGATTGGTATTGCGCTGTCAACAGCGATCTCGCTGATTACTTACAATGTTGTGAAAATTGTATTCAATTATTTTGTATTCAAGGTTTCACCGCTTTCCATAGAGATGATTTTTGTTTCCATTATCTGTACTCTGGCGATTACCGTGGCGATTGTACTTCCCAATTTCAGCAATAATTTCATCAATCTGATTTATAAACCTTTTGTTGTATTGCTTTTGATTTTTATAGGAAATTATTTCACAAAGGTTTTCCCGATTGAAGATTATGTAAACAGGGATTTTATTAAAAGTATCTTTAAATTCAAGTAGAAATAAGATTGTTCAGGAGATTTTCGAGTTTTTGCTTTACTGTTTTTTTGCTGTAATTTTTCTGAAAATCGAATTTGAGATCTTTAAGTTCATCAAACTGCTGAATAAGATCGGGCTGTTCCGGGATAATAAAATCCAGCGAAGACTGATAATTCTGCGGAAACACGGCAAGCTTTCCGAATTTTATGGCATCTCCGATATTTCCTGTCATTTTCGTTTTGCCGTAAATTTCTTTTTGGCTGAAAAATTCGGTTTCCTGCCGGATCGGACACCACAAAACGTCTGCTTTCCGCATCCAGTTTTCAAAATCCTTATGGGAAACTCTCTCCGAAAAATAGGTAATGGTAACGTGCTTTAAAGAACGTTCAATATCAGCAAGCTGTTTCAGTTCAGCATGATCAGCTTTGCCCAAAAACACAAATTCTATAGGTTTTTTATGAATATCCGAATGTTCTATTTTTTTTATCTCCGAAAATATTTTGTTATAATCTCTTCTCTTCTGGCTTACTCCTCCCGGAATAACAACAGTAAGGATTTTATTCTGAATTTTTTCTGAATATTTCGTATAAAAAATCGGTAAAAATGTAAAGCGTTCGGAAACCAATGTTTCATCCAACAACAAGAGGCTTTTTGCTTTCTGGTAAATTTTTGAGGAGTCCAGCAAGCCTTCCTTCCACAAAAGTTTTAAACGGTAAATGATATCTTTTTTAAATATGCTTTTGAAAAGACTGAAATTTGAGGCATTAATAAAATTGATATTGTGAATAATTACGGTCGTGTTATACTTTTCGGCAATAGCGGAAAATGTACTGAAATACCGATGAGCAGTTCCGATAATAATAAGATCATACTTTTTGAAGGTCAGCTGATCCAGAATCATGGAACTGTCTGAAAGGTGTATGGTTTCACTGCTTTCAGTAATGTGATCTTTAATTTTTTTTGAAAAATAATAATCTACCGAAAAAGAGCTTCCTCCAGCCATAACATCCATGAAAGACTGTGCAATTTCTGCATGGGTATCAATTTCTATGTAAGCGATTTTTTTCAAGTTTTAAATTTAAAGATAAAAATCTTTTCTTGTTTATTTCTTAAAGGTAAATATCAGGTACTGTAAATTACATTTTCAGCCATTTTCTTTTGAGCATTTCCCAACGCTGGCGGTTGATTACTTTACGCTCATCTTCAGAAATTTTTAATTCTAATTGACTACGGCGGCAGTTTTCATAAGAGTTAATGATTTTAAAAAAGAAAGAAACGGATTTGCTTTTCATGGCTTCTTTACCGGATGCTATATAAGCCAGAAACCTGTTTAACCCCAAAAAATAAAAATATTTACCATAATATTCCGCAGGTTTTATAGTGTAATCTGCCCCTTTTACTTTAATTAAAAGAACATGAAGTTCCGGAATAACAACTTCTTTCCACCCAAGATTCTGAAGAAGGATCGCATCAATATTATCCCAGCCCAGTGTTTCCCTGATACCTTTCATCTGCACGAAACACTCTTTGCGGTAAGCTTTTACCGGCCCGCGCACATGATGTTTATTGGAATTTCCTTCATACACCCAGCTTCCGTTTTTTTCAATGTATAAAAGTCCGCCAACAAGTCCATACTTAGGATTGTTACGAAACGTTTCCTCAACTTTTTCAAGATAATCTTCAGGAAATATAACATCAGAATCAAATTTACAGATGATACCAAAACTGTTTAAATCCTGAGTTTCCAGCCCTTTTTTAAAAGCATGAACAACCTTTGAACCTGGCTGATGCAACGACTTCTGCAAATTCACCGTTTCAAACCTTAGATCCTGATTTGTGTATTTGCTGACTACTTCAGCAGTTCTGTCGGTAGAACCATCGTTTACAATCACAGCTTTAAAATCCTTAAAGCTTTGCTGCTGTAAAGAATCCAGCGTAAACGGAAGATTATGTTCTTCATTATGTGCGGGAATTATGATTAAAAACCTCACTTTTTAGTCTATAAATGATGAATGATAAGTGATAAATGATTGATAAAATTTAGAATCAAATCCATTAATCAACGTAACAGCTATTGTTTATTTATTATGCGGTTTCAGCATATTTCTGGGATCAAGAATTTCATCCAGTTTTTCCTGGGAAAGAATTCCTTTCTCCAATACCAGATTGTAAACACTTTTCCCTGTTTCCAGCGCTTCTTTTGCAATTTCCGTAGAATGCTTGTAGCCGATGTACGGATTCAGCGCGGTTACAATTCCGATGCTGTGTTTTACCATGTATAAGCACACTTCACGGTTTGCCGTAATTCCGACAACACATTTTTCACGAAGGGTATCCAAAGCATTGCAAAGAAAATGAATGTTTTCCATAATGGCGTGCGAAAGTACAGGTTCCATCACATTAAGCTGCAATTGCCCTGCTTCTGCGGCGAAAGTAACGGTAAGATCGTTTCCGAAAACTTTAAAGCACACCTGGTTCACGACTTCCGGAATTACGGGATTCACCTTCCCAGGCATAATAGAAGATCCCGGCTGCATCGGCGGAAGATTGATTTCAAAAAGCCCAGCTCTCGGCCCCGAAGAAAGAAGCCTCAAATCGTTGCAAATTTTTGAAAGCTTCACGGCAAGCCGTTTCATGGCCGACGAATAGATAACATACGATCCGGTGTCGGGTGTTGCCTCTACCAGGTCGGGTGCTGAAACTACAGGAAATCCTGAAATCTGAGCCAGGTTTTTTGCACATAGTGTGGCATAACCAACAGGAGCATTCAGTCCCGTTCCGATAGCAGTGGCTCCCATGTTCACTTCTACAAAGAGATTTGCATTGTTATTTAATTTTGAAATATCTTCCTCTAAAGTTGCGGCGAAAGCTTCAAATTCCTGTCCCAGTGTCATCGGAACAGCATCCTGAAGCTGTGTTCTTCCCATTTTAATGACATCATGAAATTCTTTTCCTTTTTCCCTGAATGCTTCTACAATTTTTTCGAGCTTTTCAACGAGAATTGCATTCATCTGCAACAATCCCATTTTAATTGCTGTCGGATATGCATCATTGGTAGATTGTGAAAGATTGACATGATCATTTGGTGAACAAAATTGATATTCCCCTTTATTTTTTCCCAGTTTTTCCAACACTCTGTTGGCAATAACTTCATTGGCGTTCATATTGATAGAAGTCCCCGCTCCGCCCTGGATCATATCTACCGGAAACTGTTCGTGCAGCTCGCCATTGATAATTTCATCACAGACTTCAGCGATACTGAAATACAATGACTCATCAAGAAGCCCAAGTTCATAATTAGTTTTTGCAGCCGCTTTTTTTACGTAAGCCAACCCTCTGATAAACTGGGGATAGGAAGACAGAAGCTGTCCTGAAATTTTAAAATTATTAATGGCTCTCTGCGTCTGTACTCCATAATAAGCATTGATAGGAACATTTAATTCGCCCAGCAGATCGCTTTCCTTTCTGAAATTTTCCATAATGTTTAGATTAATGTAACAGTTTAGCAATGTATCAATTTAATAAAGAAGTTGTAAAATCTTTAAAATCTAAATATATCACACTGATAAAATACATTATTATATTTATTTTACTGGATATTTTAGGATAAGAGCCTGTAATATGGCATATGTTTCAGGGTCCAGAATTCCGTCATAATTCTGCGGTCTGAAATGATACTGAAAGGCTTCGATAGTTTTTTTGGTTGCGTCGTCCCATTTTCCGCTGAGATCCAGGGCGTAACCGAATTTCTGCAATTGTGTCTGAACATTAAAAATAAATGCCGGATCATTATATTGCAACTGAAAATCCGTAGAAACAGCAAGATCATAAAAACTTTGTTTGGCAGCCTCATCGTACCACATCCCGATCTGATATTCATCATACAGTCTCTTCCACGGAAACAAAGGACCCGGGTCCTGTTTTCTTGTTGGCGCAATATCGGAATGTGCTAAAATATTTGTTGCAGGAATCTGGTATCTGGTAGCGATGTCTTTTACCAAAGCAGCCACTTTTTTTATCTGTGCTTCGTCAAACGGAGCGAATATTCTTTTTCCGGAAGCATCGGTTGTGTAACCGGTATTTACGATTTCAATCCCGATTGAAGTATCATTAAGGTTTTTATCGGCTCTCCATGCACTTACTCCGGCATGATAAGCACGCTTATTCTCATCCACAAGCTGGTAGATTTCGTTGTCTCCCGTATTATTAACCAGGTAATGTGCACTTACTGCCTGCTGGGTAAGAACCGTAATAGATTTGTCATCCGGTAATGCGGTGTAATGCAGAATAAGATATTTTTGTCTGAAATTCTGCGCAATGGCTGGAAAATAGTCTTTTACAATTTTATAGCCGGCCGGTTTTGCAGAAACAATAGACCCATAACTTGCGGTATTGTCATTATTTGCAGCATTGGCAATATTGGTTGTAAAAAAGTCTACGCCATGTTCCGTAGAAACCTTTGGTTTTGTCTTTTCAGCGGTGGTTTTAGAGACTGTTTTTGGCTGTACAGAAGGGGTTCTGGGGATGTACTGCCTTTTTTTTGCATTCTGCTGAGAAGTACAGGAAAAAACGACTGTGCTTAATCCGATGATATATAATGTTTTACGCATTTGCTTATTTTTTTTGAGCGTTTATCAGCTCAAAAATACGGAAATATTTCTTGAAAAATATTTGGTAAATAAAGAAATCTATTCTATATTTGCACTCGCAATAAAGGAACAACGATCATTAAAAAACAAAGATAAACAGGAGGGTTGCCGGAGTGGTTAACGGAGCAGTTTGCTAAACTGTCGACGCGAAAGTGTCGCAAGGGTTCGAATCCCTTACCCTCCGCTTTTCTATATATCTTTTTCGGGGCGTAGCGTAGTCCGGTCATCGCGCCTGGTTTGGGACCAGGAGGTCGCAGGTTCGAATCCTGCCGCCCCGACTTTTTTAATGCTTAAGAATCATTAAGCAAGAATCAACTTTTAATGGGTGCGTAGCTCAGCTGGATAGAGCATCTGCCTTCTAAGCAGACGGTCAAAGGTTCGAATCCTTTCGCGCTCACAGAAACCTCATAGCTTTGTTATGAGGTTTTTCTATTTTCATTTAAGAAAATTATAGCATTGATTACTTAAAAAAGCTTCGTCGTCAATTTTTATTTTGAAGCTTTCACTTCATCAAATTGTATTTTTATAATTTTTAATGAGCAATCTCAAGACGTCTAAGCAGGCATTTTATTTATTTGAAGGTTTTTCCACTTTTTCCACTTGTTTTTTCCATTTTCGTGGGGGGGGGGRAGCCGCCCCCCCCCMMACAKGAAAAAA
>NZ_JAYLAA010000027.1:0-17913 GCF_035819015.1 Chryseobacterium salviniae
TGTCCAATTCTATGAAAATGAAACTTACCAAGCAATAGATAAAATGATGGATAAGTATATTTTAAGTCTGTTGTTTTCTATTGTTTTTTCAATAACTTTAGTTAGGAAGCAACATTTGGGTATATTGCTTTAGAAAATTCAAACTCAATTGTAATACGGTCTCATTAAAATTGAAAGCATTAAGTCTCCGGGGATTAATGCATATAACAGTACAGATTTCTGCCAACCCTACAGATCCCAATACCATAAAGGAGCGCAGGAAGAATTGGGAGGTACCCCTACGCTGCCGAATCTGGGTGGGAATCCGAAGGTACAGACACCTTGTGAGAAGATAAAAAATAAATTTGCGGATACAAACTTTAAAGCAAAAGTTACGGCTATTGATAAACCTGAAACATTTAGTTTAGATCATGAAAAGGGTTTTGCGGCAAAATATACCTCCAGTACTTCGGTATCAAATGCAGAATATACTCCTACAGCACTCTCCAGTGATGGTCATACCATGAAGTTTCCGAGTGGTACACAATATTTTGGATATATTCATTCACATGTAGATTTTGTTGATGGCAATTCCACCATCAAGATATTTTCCCCTTATGATGTGGCCACATTTTTGACGAGTTGTATTATGAATGCCAAGGCACATGGTAATATAAGAGATGCCTATGCTATGATAATAACTTCCGAAGGAAATTATATGCTGCAATATACATTGCCTGATGATAACTATCCCCTCACCAATGATATTGTAAAAAATAAATGGAATCCTTGGTATAAAAAAGAAATGCAAGCAATACAAAATGATGATGGTACTTTTGACCAGGCAGAAGTTGAAAGAGTTTTTTTAAGATTCTTGACTGAAAAAGTAAATATTCCCGGGATAGAAATCTATAAAATAGATAAAGGAACGGGAAAAGCTAAAAAATTAGATTTAGATAATAATGGAAATGTAATAGATACTCCATGCCCATAAAATAAATAAAATATTATGAAAAAATTATTCTTTTTATTATCAATACACTTAATGGTATTAAGTTGTGCCCAAATCTATCCATTAAATACATATACAGCAGTACCGAGTAATTCTTATATTAAAGATATAAATAATGAACTTGTCCCGTATGAAGGAACATGGAAAGGAACATGGAATAGCAAAACGATTTATATTTATTTTAAAAGAATTAAAAAGCTTCAAGATCACTTAAACAATAATTCTTATTATAAAGATGTATTGGTAGGGAAACTTAAAATAGTAGATGCTAATGGATTGATTTTGTTTGATGACAGTCAATTGCCAGATAATGAGACTAAAATTGAAGGGATTCGTTTCTTTACTATTCCAAATAAAAAGTACTCACTGCTATATATGGATTCAGATCCTTGTGGTATAACAGGAGATATTTATATTAATTTTATAGATTCTACCGAGACGAAATTAAATTGGAAGTTTATAGATACTACAGAGTTTCTTTCCGGTACTTGTTTAAATCCATATACTCAAATTCTTCCAAATGAAATTTTACTTTTAAAACAATAAAAAAACTGCAATGGAGCTATTCTCAGGATGAAAATTTTATAGAGCCTGATTGTTTTTATTACAGTTATGCTCCTCAGGATTATCCGCAGCCATTGCCTAATAATATTGTACTGACAAAACAATAGTAATTATGATAAAAAAAATATTTATACTTCTAACTCTAGTATCATTTTGCAATATTTTTTCACAAAAAATTACCAAATTAGAATTCCATCATTCAAATGTTATTATTCCTTTTAGTTCTATAAATATTCTTTTTGAGCCTATTAAAAATAATAAAAAAGGAAAGATAAGGGTTAAGGTAAAAATGAATAGGGATGAAGAATATCATTTAAGAATTTCTAAAGAAAAATTTGTGAATATTTATAATGCTTGTTCTAAAATTAAATATGACACTGTTGCTGTTAAAGGTTATTTCCTAGACCCCTCATCTACAGATATTACTCTAACAGATAGTTTAGGAAATAAAAAAATTTTTACGCAGATGGTTTGAGTAGAAGATCACAAAAAGATAAACAGCAGAGTGACTTTTGGTATGCCACAACATTAATTGTAAAAGCAGCAAGATTGGAAATGGAAGATTTAATAGATTATAGATAAGTGAAACTGTATTCTCTGAATCAAAATTTATAAAACCTGATTATTTTTAATTATGCACCACAAGATTATCCACAGCCATTACCAAAAAATATTGTTTTGACAAAACAATAAAATAAACCTCCTTTTTTGGAGGTTTTAGTTATAAAACTCAAATTATGAAAATGATATTTTTAATGCTCATTTCCTTTATTGCAATTTCGTGTAACGCCCAAACTATTTCGTTAGAAGAAGCTGCACAATGTATGATAACTCCTAATTGTCCTGATTTCAGTTACAAAAGACATCAATAATTCTCTTGCTAAATATGTAGGAACCTGGAAGGGCATCTATAACGGAAAAGTTAATGAGTTGAAGTTTAATAAAAGTCTATATATCAAGACTTCACAGGCTTTAAAGAGATATAAAGGAAACCAATGGAAAAAGCTATTGCAAAATCCAGACGGAACTATACAAAAGATACCGTGCCCTCAACCTTAATTTTTTAAATCAATACTTATGAAAAAAATATTTTTATTATCAACGATTATATTTTTGTCTGTGCAATGTAAAGCACAAAATCATATCATAAATTCCACAGACTGTGATTCTAATTTCGATCGTAGTTCAGGAGATTATTATGAAAAAGATATTAATAATATTATGAATAAATACACAGGGACATGGAAATGGACTAGTGGAAACAGAGAATTTATTTTGACACTAATAAAACAAGTAAAACATCATTTCAATCAATATGGAAACGATAATTATTATCAAGACAGATTGGTGGGTTATTATCAATATAAGGAAAACGGAATAATAATAGCCGATACTTCTTCTGATGATTTATCTAAAGATTATGGTGTAAAAGTTCAGTTTACCTTAGATTGCTACTCTCAAATATCATCTATCCGTTTTGAAGACTACAAAAAATACAAAAGTTTTGAAGTGATTCTGGAAAGTCTCACTCCTACCCAAATCAAGATGAATATGTATGAAAGAGAACACGTTATCACAATCAATAAACATACAGGAGTAAGAAATCCCCCTAATGATCCGCAAGGGGGGAGTACTTTCCCGATGGAGATGATACTTACCAAGCAGTAATTATGAAAACGTATTATTTTATCTTATTCTTTATTTTTAATAATGTCTTTTCACAAGAAAATGATAATCCCCTTTATTTTATTGGTGAAAAAATAGAAGAGCACCATAGGCCATATACTTCCACTTATACTCCTGCTGAAAGGAAAGATTGTGTAGAAAACGAAGAAGATGAAAGATGTTATCCTAGAATTACAAAACCATACTGTAGAGGTGGAGGAGAATATTACTCTAAATATAGAATAATAAAAATATTGAAAGGGAGATATATTAAAGACACAATTGAATTTTCTTCTGAATATTGTAATGAGTTTGGATATAGGCAACCTCTGAAAGAAAAATATGCTATAATTGGTATTATAAACGATAAAGATGGATGGAAACAGAATTATATAGAAAAAGTCTATTATAAAAGTTCAAAATGGATTTTGCCTTACAAAACTTCATATCCTTTCATTGATTACAAGTTAACACAACCTCAAAAATTAAAAAACTCTCAAAGAATAAACTTGAATAAATCTAAAGAATATTATGAAACCTTACTCATTAGAGAATATAATTTACCTTATTATGAGGAAAAAAGAAAATGTGCTATAGCAGTTTATGGTATTGTATTATAAATTTTTACAGCCCTTTTCCAATTCTATGAAAATGAAACTTACCAAGCAATAGATAAAATGATGGATAAGTATATTTTAAGTCTGTTGTTTTCTATTGTTTTTTCAATAACTTTAGTTAGGAAGCAACATTTGGGTATATTGCTTTAGAAAATTCAAACTCAATTGTAATACGGTCTCATTAAAATTGAAAGCATTAAGTCTCCGGGGATTAATGCATATAACAGTACAGATTTCTGCCAACCCTACAGATCCCAATACCATAAAGGAGCGCAGGAAGAATTGGGAGGTACCCCTACGCTGCCGAATCTGGGATTACCTCCAAACAATCCTTGTGAAAAAGCTAACCAAGCGAATATAAAAGCAAAAGAACTCTTAAATCAGGTAAAAATTAATGCGGCTATTACAACAGCAGGAGCTACAGTAGCAGCAGACCCTTTTGAAAAAGGCTTCAATTTTGGGACAAAAGATGATGGAAGTTATACCACCGGCGATATAAAGGTAGGAACGGAATCAGGCATTAATTTGCCTCCTACGGATTACGAATTTACCGTTACGGGATCTTTGCATACCCATAATGGGGATGCCTATGAATGTTTTTCGCCTAATGATTTTTATATTTTCCAGACTGCTAATAAATATAATGCTAACTTTAGCACTGCATTTGTATTAGGCTCTTCCGGCGGTATGTATAATGTATTTATTACAGATCTCACGAAGTTTAAAAATTTTAAGAATAATTATCCAAAAGCGGATTATATCGATGGGGCAGCCTGGAAAGAAGGAAGTTCTATACAAGTTGATTTTCAGAATGTGCGAAAGAAATTTGAAAAACAAGGCAAAACAGAAGATGAGGCTTTCGCATTGGCTCAGGCATTTGTATTAAAAAAATATGATACGGGAATGGCAGTTAGCAAAAAGCAACCCAATGGAAGTTTTAAAACTCTATTTGTAAATGAACATATTGATCCAAATGATCCAAATGAAACGACTTATGAGCAAACAGACAATTGCAATCTTTAAAAAATTAACTATGAAAAATATATTTAAACTATTCAGTATTTTATTATTGCTTGTACTTAGCTGTAAAACCTATGCTCAATTAGATACACTAAGTTATATAAAGCAATTTGAGATTAATAAATCTCAATATATAAACAAACCATTCTCTTATTTACTAACTCAAATGACACAACTTCAACCCAAATCCCATTGGGCAGATTCTTTCCCCCAAAATAAGAAGATTGTGAAGGCATCTATATTTAATTTTTGTGAAATGGATTATAGTTTTAAAAATGCTGTTACTTTACACATAATATGGCAAGATAGCTTTCCTAAATCTGAAGTGAAATATTATCAAAACAAAAATGGTTTTTATTTCACAAACGAAGAAAAAGCATTTTATGGCAATAAAATAGTGAAGGATATAATGGTTTATAAGTGATGAAGAATGTATTCAAAATAATTATTGCATTACTAATTACTTTTAGCTTTAAAGTTAATGCACAATTTGATACTTTAAGTTATATAAAACAATTTGAGATTAATAAAGACCAATATATAAACAAACCTTTTTCTTATTTATTAGGTCAAATGACACAGTTACAACCTAAGTCTCATTGGGCAGACTCTCCATTTATAAATAAAAAAATAGTAGAATCTTCTCGCTTTAAATTTTGCGAAATGGATTATAGTTTTAAGAATGCTGTAACTTTACACATAATATGGCAGGATAGTTTTCCTAAATCTGATGTGAAATATTATCAAAACAAAAATAGTTTTTACTTCACAAACGAAGAGAAAGCATTTTATGGCAATAAAATAGTGAAGGATATAATAGTTTACAAGTAATGAAGAATATATCCTGTATGTTACTATAAAACAAGCTCTTATTATACCTCTTGTAGCGACAACGCTCATCATCATGGAGAAGCGTCTGATGAGAATGGTGGGCCTTGTCTGGCTGAGACACAATCAGTATTGGTGATTACCGTAACCCGTGTATACGAGATGGTGGGCGGCGAAGGTACCGGGTAAGGCGTTCCTCCCTGAGTTACCAGTCCCCAGGGAGGAGGAACAGGAGGCGGAACAACAGAACCGGGTGGCAGTAAAGGATCTATCAATACTTCCCAGCCATGTGACGGAAGCGGCATCATTTCGCAACCAGTATTCGCATAACCATAAGAATACAGAATAATTTAGAAAAAATGGAAATTTTAAAATATACTGATGAGAACTCGAAGAGAGCTATTGAAGATGTTTTCAACCTGAAAGAACTTAGTACATGGAAATTTGCTGAAATTTATGGTATTGCTGTAAGAGAACAGTTTGAACTCAGTATTTTTATAGAAAATAAAAGATAAACAATAAGCTGCCTCAAATGAAGGCAGCTTTATTATTACAATAATACGATCTTTGATTCTTTCTCATTTATCTAAACCCATAAATTGACCAACACCAAAATATCTCCGACGAACATCCTTCTGCCCTGCCGAAACTTCCGGTATATATTCAACCAACTTCCAATTTTTTACGCTATTTTTGCAATGTTTTGAAACGTACAGCCAACAAGATCATCACCTTTCCTCTGGTAATCCTTATTAAGTTTTACCAATGGTTTATTTCGCCGCTGCTTCCGAAAAACTGCAGGTATGAGCCTACCTGTTCGCATTATATGGTAAAAGCATTGCAGGTGCACGGTCCGCTGAAAGGGTTCTGGCTGGGTATCAAAAGAATTTCAAGATGCCACCCTTGGGGAGGAAGCGGCTATGATTCTGTTCCACCCAAGAAAAAGTAAAATTTAAATAAAACAAACTATAAAAAAATAGAAATGAGCAATATTTTTTTCAGAATGTATCTCGTTATTTTTGCGTTCATTACCCAGTGTGCATTTGCGCAGAATTATCCGGACGGAATGTCGGAAGGAACTTTAAAAATCAACGCAGCCAGTGTACCCGTAAAAATTTACAGTACCACGGAACTGGCGGATCTCAACGTTTTCCCGGATAGAAAGGTAGACGGAAATGTGCTGATAATCCTGAACGAATCCAATGTAGAACCCGCTGCTTTTAATTTCAGCGCTCTTACGCTGGATAAACTTAAAAATGAAAAATACCAGCTTTTAGACAAAAACTTCAGGCTTATAGAAACGCCTGCCACTAAAGAAAATATTGGAGCTTTCAAATATGCCGTAAAATCAAATAAACCTATTTCTTCTTCAGATCAGGTAAGTCTTGAAACTCCTTTTAAGATCTGGGATCCGTCGAAAGGAATTGTATTGGGGCCTATTACGCTTCACTTTTACAGCTTGATGTTCATTTTTGCATTCGGTTTCGGCTATATTTTAATGAACAGGATATTTAAAATTGACAATGTTAACCAAAAATACCTTGAGCCTTTATTCACGTGGACTTTGATAGGGACTATTCTGGGAGCACGCCTGGGACACGTGATCTTCTATCAGCCGGAACTGTTTAAAGAAGATTTCTGGAGTGTATTTTTACCAATCAGCACTAAAAACGGACTTAAATTTACCGGTTTTTCAGGGCTTGCAAGTCATGGTGCAACCATCGCATTGATTTTCACCACCCTTTACTATTCATTTAAAATTATTAAGAAAAACCCTTTCTGGGTATATGACAGACTGGGAATTGTGGTAGCTCTGGGCGGTGCATTTGTAAGGCTTGGAAATTTCTTCAATTCTGAAATTATCGGGAAACCAGTTGATCCCAATTCACCTTTTGCTTTGCTTTTCCCGCAGCAAAGCAGCGAATATGGCGTAACGATTCCTCGTTATCCATCACAGCTTTTTGAAGCATTCGGTTATTTGTGCCTGTTTGTCCTGTTATGGATTTTGTACAGAAAGACTAACAAAAAATATCAGCAGGGATGGCTGTTCGGGTTATTTTTCATCATTCTTTGGGCAATAAGATTCTTTGTGGAATTCCTTAAAGAGCCGCAGGGAGATGAATTTATCCAGTTCGGAGGGCTGAATACCGGCCAGGTATTATCCATTCCTTTCATGATTGCCGGCGTTGTAATCATGATCGTTTCTAAAAAGTTCAGAATTACGCAGGCTGAGAACGAAAAGCCTGAATAATTTTTAGAATAACCACAGAATATCATAAAAGCAAGTCATGAAGGCTTGCTTTTTTATTTCCGGCTATCTTATTGATTAAGATTATCAGTTTTTTTTTGTCTTAAAACAAAAAGTTCAATACTGGGCCTGAACACATTTGGTTTTTATTTACTGTAAATCAGTTAACTGCTTTCAATCTATCATCTATCCGTCCATTATCAAAACTTCTCTTACAAAAGCTTCCGAACTTTTGTATTTAATTCAGAAAAGACGTTTCCAAATTCATTAATTACATCAGAAGGAAGCATTGACTCTTTGGAGTGTTTTTCCGAAGCAAATTCGGCCGCTCTCCCATGGAACCAAACGCCTAAAATTGCGGCTTCCAGTTCGCTATACTGCTGTGCCAGGAATGAAGTGATAATTCCGGTAAGGATATCGCCGCTTCCGCCTTTTGCCAGCCCGGAATTGCCTGTAATATTATAAAAGACCTTACCTTCCGGAGTGATAATCTGGGTATGATGATCTTTTAAAACAATATAAATATTGAGTTCACGGCTTTTGCTTTTAGCCAGCTCCGTTCTTTCAAAAGAGTTTCCCGTTTTTCCGAACAGTCTTTCAAATTCTTTAGGATGTGGTGTGATAATCGACTTCTCAGGGATTAAATTTAAATGATCAGGATTTTGAGCAATAATATTTAAAGCATCTGCATCAAGAATCAATGGTTTAGAATAGCTCTTCAAAAATTTTAAAAGACTTTCTGCCGTTTTTTCGTGAGTTCCCAAGCCGGGCCCTATTCCGCAAACGGTTTCTTCATCAAGGTCGAAACTTTCGATAAAATCTTTTCCGCCTTCAATAAACATAGCTTCAGGGTCAGAAATCTGCAAAATTTCATAGCCGCATTTCGGACTCAGCGTAAAGGTGAGTCCTGCACCAGCTTTCAGGGCAGCTCTGGTAGAAAGTACTGCCGCTCCCATTTTTCCGTAGCTTCCGCCAACAATGGCTGCTTTGCCGAATGTTCCTTTATGTGAAAATTCATTTCTTATTTTAAAAATGGTTTTAATAACTTCATCATCAATGACAAAATCTTCGGTTTCCGTTTCTTCAATATAATCCTGACTTAAATGAATATCTAACACATGAACTTTCCCCGCGAATTTCCCGGTTTCAGCATGGAGAAAAGATTTTTTCCAGAACTGGAAGGTAAGCGTATAATCTGCCCTAAAAACCACAGAATCAAAGTCCGAAACAGCATCAGCCATAAGGCCGGAAGGTAGATCAATGGATATTTTTATATTTTTTTTCCGGTTTAAGAACTCTACAAGATCTTTTATCTCACCATCTAAATTTCTAGAGAGACCTGTCCCGAAAAGCGCATCAATAATGACAGTCCGGCTGTCGAAACGGTAGGGCGATGATTCTTTAAATTCCCTGATGCTAATTCCTGAAATCTCTTTGATATGTCTGAAATTTTCCTGAGCGTCCGGAGAAAATTTAGCTTTTGTATTGGCGAATACATCTACGTCGAAACCTTTTTGATAAAGCATTCTGGCAATGGCAAAACCATCTCCTCCATTATTTCCGCTTCCGCAGAAAACAGCAAAATTCCGGTGATGATTACAGTTTTCGGAGATCCATTCCACGCAGGTTTCTGCTGCTCTTTCCATGAGTTGTACAGAAGATACCGGCTCATTTTTTATGGTATACTGATCGCAGTTGCGGATCTGCTCTGCTGTAAAAATTTTCATAAATTGATATTTAATAGTGTGTTATCAGCAATTTACAAAAAAGTAATTTTAAAAGATACAGGCAACGGAAAATTTATATTAATATATTACCTTAATAAATATAAATCTCCATATATTATTAATTAAACCATCTATTTAAATTAAAATAATTACATATTTTTTTGTAATTTAACCTTAATTTAGATAACATTAAAAAATATAAATATGGGATTTGCTAAAGAATTTAAAGAATTTGCGTTCAAAGGGAACGTTCTTGATCTGGCAGTGGGGGTTATTATCGGTGCTGCATTCAGTGCCATTGTGAAGTCGTTTGTAGATGACATTATTACACCACTTCTTCTGAATCCGGCCCTGGAAAGAGCGAATGTAAAAAATATTGCAGAACTTTCATGGAATGGCGTAAAATATGGTAACTTTCTGTCTTCGGTGATCAGCTTCCTTATTGTTGCCTTTGTTTTGTTCCTTCTTATCAAAGGCGTAAACAGTCTTAATAAAAAACCGGAAACGGCACCTCCCCCACCAGTACTTACGGAAGACCAGAAATTGCTGACAGAAATCAGAGATTTGTTGAAAACTAAAAACAATATATAATGAAAAAGCACTTCGCAATGAAGTGCTTTGCTTTTTTTTTTTTGAATAATTACTGAATCTGTAAAATGCTGGATATCTGCTCTGCCAGCGAAAGCCCGATCCTGTCCTGAGCTTCCAATGTCGAAGCACCGGTATGCGGTGTCATGGAAATTTTCGGATGGTTCAGGATTTCTTTAGAAGGCGTAGGCTCGTTGATGAATACATCAAGCCCGGCAAACTTCACTTTTCCGGAATTTAAAGCTTCAATCAGAGCTGTTTCATCAATAACACCACCTCTTGAGCAGTTTACGATAGCAACACCGTCTTTCATCATTTTAAATTCATTTTTACCGATCATGTACCCGTCTTTTTGCGCCGGTACGTGAAGCGTTATAAAATCCGAATGTTTAAGAACATCCTGAAGCGGTTCGGTTTCGATATCAACATTAATGAACTGTTTATTGTAAAAGGTTACTTTAATGCTTGCCTTTCCTACGTTGCTGTCTGCTGCTACCACTCTCATGCCGAGGCCTAAAGCAATCTTAGCAACTTCCTGCCCGATTCTTCCCATTCCTACGATACCGATTGTTTTTCCTTTCAATTCGATGCCGGCTGCATATGATTTTTTCAGGGCTGCAAATTCGGAATCACCTATCAAAGGCATTTTCCTGTTGGAATCCTGCAAAAACCTTGCTCCGGAAAACAAATGGGCAAAAACCAGCTCTGCCACCGATTCTGAAGAAGCAGAAGGCGTATTGATGACATGAATTCCTTTTTCTCTTGCATAGTCCACATCAATATTATCCATTCCTACTCCTCCTCTCCCGATGATTTCGAGAGACGGGCAATTGTCAATAATATCTTTTCTTACCTGTGTTGCACTGCGCACCAACAGGGTACGGATTTTATGTTCATTAATATAATCTGCCAAAAATTCCTGGGGAACTTTTGTGGTAATTACTTCAAAACCTTTTTCAGCCAGTGCATCAATACCGGATTGATCCAGACCATCGTTTGCTAAAACTTTCATAAACTTTTTGTTAATCGTTTAATCTTTTGAATTAAAATTTTTATTCTCCGTCTTCTTTAAAAACTTCAATGGTAACCTGCTTTTCAACAAGATCGGTAAACTTACCTTTATATCGTGTCGCTCTTACCAGATGATTATCAATCCAGTGATAATTTCCTCCTCTAGGCTTTCCGCATAATACACTATGGTATTTGAACCCGTGCTTATCGAGCCAGTCGATGGTAATCTGTTTCAGATTTTCTGTTCTCGACGTGAAAAAACAAATCTGGTGGCCTTCGTCGTACCATTTATTAATAGTTTCGAGTGCGTCAGGAAAAGGTTCGCAGGTAACCATTCTTTCAGGCTCTTCGTTCGGGACGTCTTCTGTGATCGTTCCGTCAATATCAATAAGGTAGTTTTTTACACCGTCTTTCAGGATAGGGCTAATGTGGTCTTTGTACTCTAATTCCATCATAAAAAATTGAGTGGCAAAGTTACGTTTTTTACATTAATAAGCCCTCCGAAACTTAACAAATGTAATTTTTTCAAACTAAAATTTAATTTTTAGTTAATAATTTTTATTTTTTCTAATCTTTTTTATGATTTAGGTTAAAAATTTTCTTAATTGTGATGACGAAAATATTTACCGATTTCAGAATCATGATGTTTTACCAAAAATTTTCAAAATACATTTATTACACTTACATTTGTAGAAATGGAAGAATTCGTAGTTTTAGTAAACCCTGAAGATCAGGTTCTCGGTTTAATGGAAAAGCAGCAGGCACACATCAACAGCCTTCTGCACCGTGCTTTCTCTGTGTTTTTGTTCAACAGTAAAGGCGAAATGCTTTTACAGAAAAGAGCTTCCGGAAAATATCATTCACCCTTAAAGTGGACCAATGCAGTATGCTCTCATCCCAGAATTGAAGAAACCTACCTTGAAGGAGCCAAACGCCGCCTGAGGGAAGAGCTGGGGATTGAAGCCGAACTATCAGAAAAATTTAGTTTTATTTATAAAGCAGATGTTGGAAACGGGCTTTGGGAACATGAACTTGACCACGTTTTCACAGGCATTTTCGAGGATGAATTTCACCTTAATACCAATGAAGTGGAAGAAGTAAGATATATCTCAATCGAAAATCTCGACAAAGAAATGTCTGAAAATCCTGAAGACTTCACAGAGTGGTTTAAGATTATCCTTGATGAATACAAACACCATTTTAATTCATGAAAAAATTTTTTTTCGGTTTCATTCTGTTTGCTGCGTCTTTGCTAACGGCTCAGGTAATTCCTACGGAAGTTTATGACAGAGACAACTACTCAATCGTGTATCCCCAAGGCTGGAAAGTCACCAATGACAGCGACATTGTCAATATTTTTCCACCAAGCCAGATCGGAGCCATTACCATTTCGGAATATCACGGCCTGAATTTGCCAAAATCAGAAATTAAAAAATTTATCCTGGCTCTTTACAAATCTTCCGACGACGAAAAAAAAGTAATCTCCAAGAGCAGCAAAAAAGGATATACCGAATATTTTTATGAGTACCTTGATGAAAAGGAAAAGCTGGTGTGGCTTACCAAAGTCTATCAGAAAGATAAAGATTTGTACCTGATTTCCATCAACTGCGGCCAGAAATACTGGAACGGTAATTTTATGAAGCTTTTCAATGAAGCTTTCGACAGTTTTAAAATAAAGAAATAGAAATAAAAATTAAATATGAAGAAAACAGCATTGTACGACAAGCACGTATCTTTAGGCGCTAAAATCGTACCTTTTGCAGGTTTTGAAATGCCTGTACAATATTCCGGAGTTACTGAAGAACACTTTGCCGTAAGAGAAAGGGCAGGCCTGTTCGATGTTTCCCATATGGGACAGTTTTTCATTGAGGGAGCAGGTTCCAAAGAGCTTTTACAATACGTTACTACCAACAATGTAGACGCTCTGGAAAACGGAAAAGCGCAGTATTCATGTCTTCCCAACGAAAACGGAGGAATTGTGGACGATCTTATCGTTTACAAAATGGAAGACGACAAATATTTTGTGGTTGTTAATGCTTCAAACATCGACAAAGACTGGGATCATATTTCCAAATACAATACTTTCGGAGCAAAAATGACCAATGCTTCAGATGAGATGTCATTGCTCGCCGTTCAGGGCCCGAAAGCTACCGAAATTCTTCAGAAATTAACGGAAACGAATCTTTCCGAAATTCCTTATTATCACTTTACCGTAGGTTCTGTTGCCGGGGTGGATGATGTTATCATCTCCAACACAGGGTATACCGGAAGCGGCGGCTTTGAAATTTATTTTAAGAATGAATCTGCCGTAACACTTTGGGATGCTATTATTGAAGCCGGTACAGATGAAGGCATTATTCCCTGCGGACTGGCTTCAAGAGATACTTTAAGGCTGGAAAAAGGATTCTGCCTGTACGGAAACGACATTGATGATACAACTTCCCCTATTGAAGCCGGCTTGGGGTGGATTACTAAATTTGATAAAGATTTCCTTTCCAAAGAAACGTTCGCCAAACAAAAAGAAGAAGGAGTTACCCGAAAACTGGTTGGTTTTGAGCTGACTGATAAAGGGGTTCCAAGGCACGACTATCCTGTTGTAGACGCAGAAGGCAACGTGATCGGAAAAGTAACTTCCGGAACACAATCTCCGATGAAAAAAGTAGGTTTAGGTCTTGCGTATGTTGATAAACCTCACTTCAAATTAGGTTCTGAAATCTTCATCCAAGTAAGAAACAAAAATATTCCTGCAAAAGTGGTGAAAGCGCCTTTTGTATAAATTGTTGACGCCACTTTGTCAAAGTTGAAAATCTTTGACAAAGTTTAAACATATCATAAAAACCTGCCTTGTTGCGGGTTTTATTTTCTTAGGAGCTTAATCCGGCTATCCACTCTATCTTTTTTTCGTGGGCGGGAGCTTCGCTCCCGCCCACGAAAAAAAGGATGCCGTTTCTATCCGGGCTAGAATTTGGTCAGTTAAATTCATATCCTCCACTTTTGAAAAGCAGCTGGAGGAGAGCTATTTCTTTACAACTATAAAAACCTAACAGGTTTTGAAAACCTGTTAGGTTTGAGTTTATGGAGACTTAATTTTAATTAAAAAAAAACTCTCAATGCCTCCAAATTCTTTTTATCATTTCCTATAAAAATTTCTTTATCTGTAAGAAAAACAGGACGTTTCAGAAAAGTGTAATGATCCAGCAACAGTTCTTTAAATTCCTCTTCTCCCAAAGACTTCAGATCCAGTTCTCTTAATTTAATCTGTGTCGACTTTTTACTGAACAAAGCTTCATAAGATTGCGTTTTCTTATACATTTCAGCCAGTTCTTCTTCGGTTATTGGTTCTTTTTTAATCTCGCGCAATTCCCAGCCGGACAAATCAAATTGTGCTAAAATCTTTCTGCAGGTATCACATGTATTGAGATAGAATACTTTTTTCATTGTATATTATTATAGGGGTTAAATAAAAAACAAAGTTTTTACCCTTCAAAAGTAATATTTAATCCAAGATTTTAAAAATTATAAATACCTTTATTCAAATTTTAAAACAGATGGAGAACAAGCCTATTACTTTTCAGTTTATTTCGGAACCTTCAGATGTTAATTACGGGGGAAATGTACATGGAGGAAGCGTGATGAAATGGATTGACCAGGCAGGATACGCATGCGCTACGACATGGAGCGGAAATTATTCGGTTACCGTTTACGTAGGCGGAATCCGGTTTTATGAACCGATAAAAATCGGGGAAATTGTAAAAGTAGAAGCACAGGTGATCTACACTGGTTCTTCAAGCATGCACATTGCCATCAATGTCTTTTCCAGAAACCTTAAGCAGCCAAATTTTGATAAAAAAACACACTGCATTATCGTTTTCGTAGCGGTTGATGAAAACGGAAAAAAACTTCCTGTCCCAAAATGGATTCCGGAAACAGATGAAGAAAAACGACAGGAGCAGTACGCCATACGGCTGATGCAGCTCCGAACTCAGATTGAAGATGAAATGAAACCCTTCCTGTAATGCATAGAAAAGACTTTATAAAACTTTCTTCGCTGGGATTTTTAGGCTTGTATTCCTGTGGAATTTTTCCATTAAAAAAAAGACAAAATACATGGGCTATCCAGTTATACACTGTACGTGATGCAATGGCAGCAAGTGCTGAGAAAACACTCGAAAGACTTGCTGCAATGGGTTTCAACGGACTTGAGATTTACGGCTACGACGGTACATTTTTTGGGAAAAACCGTAAAGAATTTCAACAAATTCTTAAAAACACCGGATTGCGGGTGATCAGTTCACACCACACGACAGGAATTATTAACAAAGGACAGGGAACTTTACTTGATAACTGGGAAAAATCCGTTGAAGACCTTCATTTTATCGGCTCAGAATACATGGTTTGCTCTTACCTCTTCCCGGAAGAACGAATGATTGAAAATTATAAAAAGCTTCCTGAACTGTTAGAAAATTCAGGGAAAATTACCAAAGAAGCCGGTATTGAGTTTGCGTATCATAATCATGATTTTGAATTTGAAAAGTTTGATGATACCCGAAATGTATATGATTTCATTTTGGAGAATTCTTCACCGGAGCTTGTTAAAATGGAGCTTGATCTGTACTGGATTTCAAAAGCAGGAATCGATCCCCTGCTCTATTTTGATAAATATCCGGGAAGGTTTCCGCTGTGGCATGTGAAAGACATGAAGGCCGGAACAAAAGATTTTACCGAAATAGGAAACGGAACGATCGATTTTGAGAGAATTTTTAAAGTAGGAAAGCAGGCAGGACTTCAATACTGGTTTCTGGAACAGGATTCCAGCGATAAGGATATTTTTGAAAGCATCAGAATCAGCAGTGAATTTCTTGCTAAAAACAGTTTCTTTTTAAAATAATTTTTATCTTTGCCTGATCAAAGGAAATGGTGTTCTTCCTTACCCAACCGCTTTTCAGAAGCTGATGACGCCTGATTAAAAAGATTATTAACAGTAATTTGATCAGGAAAATTATGTCTCAAAAACGCAGAACTTTTATTGATATCATACAGCTTTATCTTCGTTTATTGTCACGAAAATATCCGGCGCTATTATACATCACCAAATGGCTTTTCATCAGCTCGCTCATCGGAATAGTTGCAGGAACAGCTTCTGCGGGCTTTCTGGAATCATTGTCTTGGGCAACAGGTTTCAGGGAAAGCCATATCTGGCTGATTGCCTGTCTTCCGATTGCCGGACTGGCCGTTGGAATGCTGTATTACTATTTTGGAAAAGATGTGGAAGCTGGAAATAATCTTCTCATTGAAACCATCCACGAGTCTTCCCGAAAAACAATTCCTTTTAAAATGGCACCGTTCGTTTATCTTGGAACCGTTATCACGCATTTATTCGGAGGTTCGGCAGGACGTGAAGGGACAGCATTGCAGATGGCAGGAGCTATTTCAGACCAGTTTACAAAACTTCTAAAGCTGAATGAGCAGGATCGGAAAACACTTCTAATTTCGGCGATTGCGGCAGGGTTCGGTTCTGTATTCGGAACTCCATTGGCCGGAGCATTGTTCGGGCTGGAAGTTTTTCTGGTGGGTAAAATCCGCTACAACAGTATTTTCCCGGCTTTTGCTTCTGCTATTCTGGCAGATCAGGTTACCAGGTTGTGGAATGTTCATCATACGGAATATCATATCGGTTTTGTCCCGGAAACTGATTTCCAACCTTTTCTTTACGCTGTAATGGCAGGAATTGCTTTTGGGATCTGTGCTGCTGCTTTCAGCAGGATGCTGCATTATGGAAATTCTTTGTTTAAATCAAAATTCAGATATGCGCCTTTACGTCCTTTTGCAGGAGGAATTATTGTTGCCGCAGCTGTTTTTGCCATGGGAACAACACGTTACACCGGACTGGGAATTCCTGTAATTGAAGAAGCTCTCGGAAAACAGCTTCCTTTGTATGATTTTGCATTGAAAATATTGTTTACGGTTGTTACACTTTCAGCCGGATTTAAAGGTGGTGAAGTGACCCCTTTGTTTTTTATAGGGGCTACTTTGGGAAGTGCATTATCGTTATTTATTCCGCTTCCCTTCGGCTTGCTTGCCGGAATGGGATTTGTGGCTGTTTTTGCCGGAGCTACCAACACGCCTCTTGCCTGCACTTTGATGGGAATTGAACTCTTTGGTGCTGAATGCGGAGTATATGTTGCCATTGCATGCGTTATCTCTTATTTGTTTTCCGGAAACAACAGCATTTATACGAAACAGAAAATCGGGGAAGCTAAAAACAGCCGATTCGGACATTTTATCAATAAGAATTTTGAAGATTTATAACTGAACGATTGTTAAGAATGTTTACATTTTAATTGGCTTAAGATTAAGAAATTAAGCCCTCGCAAGCTTAAAACTTAATAGAATTAATGTTTTGATTCTTTATCTAATTTGCTGAAATTCCTACTATTACATTCAAGAACAAACAAAGTTATTTCATTTAGAGAATTAATAAAAATTTTCATTAAAATTTTTACAGACCCTAAGGTTACCAAAAATCTTTCGATTATTTTGTACTGATATTTCTATAAATGTCTGCAACCCTAGCCCCGATTGAAGCTTTGTTTGAGCTCATTTTGATGGTTTCGGGGGGGGGGGGGTTGCCGCSCCCCCCCAAACAAAAAAAAA
>NZ_JAYLAA010000028.1:0-6486 GCF_035819015.1 Chryseobacterium salviniae
TATAATTTAAAAAAAATTAATTAAAAATGATAATGTTTTTAAAKAAGGTTTCACAGTCTTAAATATTAAAACTAATGAAATTATAAATAAATCATTAGATTATAGTTTGGATCAAGTTCATGACTTTCAATTATATAAAAAATGGGGGAAGAAAAGTGATAAAATAAATTTATAACCCGCTCTCGCGGATTTTTAATCCGTGAGCAACAATAAAGAACCCACCGTAAAGCGGTGGGTTTTTGTTTTATAGAGCGGCTACATTTTTATTAAAGAAGTCTTTAAATTTTTTTGTAGTGAGCATTTCATCTCACAAAACACCTACAACGAACTTTCCCAGCTTCAAACCAAAAAAGTAGGCGGAACTGCTTTAGGAAGAGGACTTCAAACCGTAGACTATCAATACAACATCCGGGGATGGATGACCGGGATTAACCCGGAGGCAACCTCATACATGGAAAGCAAGCTTTTCGGGTACGATATCCGTTATGAGAATCCTACCGATGCCGGTCTTTCACCCAAGAGATACAATGGGAATATCTCGGAAGTGAATTGGAAAGTATCCTCCAACCAGATCCTGAAAAGATATGCCTATCAGTATGATGGTTTGAACCGCCTTACGCAAGGGATTTTCTTAAATCCGGATTTCTCAATACCACAAAACGATTGGAATAATGAAGAGGTAACCTATGATAAAAATGGCAATATTGAAAACCTTAGCAGAAATGCCAAAAGCTTTTACAGTGACAATGCGGAAAAAATAGATGACCTGGAATACGTTTATTCGGGCAACCGCCTGGTAAAGATAGTAGATCACAGCTTCAATCCTACAGGATATGAAGGAGGCAGTAATGCCATAGGATATGACGAAAACGGGAATATGATCAGTATGCCGGATAAGCAGATTAATCAGATCGGGTACAACTACCTGAATCTCCCCAATTCACTGAATATTGAGAACAATAAGAAAAAACTGTTTCATTTGTATCGAGCAGACGGCTCTAAGCTTAAAAAGATATTAAATTATCTAAAGGATGATGGCAATACCTTTACCACCATTACAGAATACTTAGACGGTTTTCAGTATCTTACGACAATGGGTACAGCACCCAATGAATTTGATCCTATGGAATTTGCCTACGAGCAGGAAGCATTTATAGAGAAAATATTGCAGGAAGAACCCATTGCTGCCCTTCAGTTTTTCCCTACTGCGGAAGGATTTTACGATTATGAAAATAATGAGTATATTTACCAGTACAAAGATCATTTAGGAAACGTAAGGGTAAGCTATAAAAAAGGCGAAGGAGACTATGCTGAAATTACCGACCAGAATGATTATTATCCTTTCGGGATGAATATCCCAAGGGAAGAGAAGGCGATTTTTGGGGTAAATAGCCTGTACAACTATAAGTATCAGGGACAGGAGCTGCAGGAGACAGGTTTCTATAGTTTTAAATGGAGAAATTATATGCCGGATGTGGGAAGATTTTTTAATATAGATCCACTTACAGAAGAGTACCCAACGTGGTCTCCTTACGTTTTTAGTGGAAATCGAGTTATTGATTCCCGTGAAATAGAAGGATTAGAGCCACATGTATTATTTGGAACACAAGATAAAGCCGCAAGAAATTTTGGGAAACAATACAATGGAAAATCAATTCTTAATAAACGAGAATATTCAGCATTCATTTACTCTATAGATGTAGATAATAAAACGTATTATGCTTATAATACTCCCGCTAAAGGGAATCAACACGGTATTCCAAAAAACAAACTTAACAAGTATACCCCTAAAGGTGGGAAAATTGTCGCTTACATTCATACCCATGGGAACGATGATCCCGAATACGACGATGAAAATTTTTCAGGAGAGGTAGGTAAACAAGGCGGTGATATTGGGTATGCTGAAGAACAAAAATTAGGTGCTTATTTAGTTACTCCTGGAGGAGTGTTAGAATATTTCGATGTAAATACAGGCAAAGCTTATACTTTAAATTATGATATGCCTAGTGATCCAAAATCAAAAAATCGACAAAATACAATCGATCCAGAAATGTCACCTTTACCATCAGAAGGCGATGGACCAAGACCAACTCCAAAACGTTACCCTAATCCTACTGAACCAAAATTTGATAATATTTTAAAATCAATAAAAGATAAAAAAAGAATGGAAATAATATTAGTAGACCAACCTCAAAAATACCATAGATAATGAAAAACATTCTATATTTCATCTGCGTAATTTTAGTATCATGTTCTAAAAATAGATTCCTAAAACCTAGTGAGATTACAGGTTCTGATGAAAATATTGCTTTAATTCTTGCAGAAAACAAATGGAACGAAGTTTATGGGAAATCTACAATAAAGAAAGAAAAACCATTTAGAGTACAAAAGAAAAATGATAGCATATACATCATTAAAGGCTCTTATCCAAAAGACGAAATCACTGGTGTAGCTTACGCAGAAGTAAATGTAAAGACAAGAAAAGTGATTAAATATACACACGGAGAATAATAACTTAATCTCGCAAATTGTAATCTATGAACACTAATCAAGACCCACCGCAATTGTAGTGGGTTTAATAAATTTTGAAAATAATAAGTATATTTATAACTATGTTGACCATTTAGGAAATGTACGTTTGAGCTACTTCCACAATGGCAGCGGAATAGAAGTTCTTGAAGAAAACAACTACTATCCTTTCGGTTTGAAGCATGAAGGGTATAATGTATTGACGGGAAATCCTGCGTATCAGTATAAGTATCAGTCACAGGAATTGCAGGAAACAGGCTTCTACTCCTCGCTTGCGCGAGCGTCCCGCTCGTGCCAGTAGAATAATGAGTATATTTACCAGTACAAAGATCATTTAGGAAACGTAAGGGTAAGCTATAAAAAAGGCGAAGGAGACTATGCTGAAATTACCGACCAGAATGATTATTATCCTTTCGGGATGAATATCCCAAGAGAGGAGAAGGCAGTATTTGGGGTAAATAGCTTATACAACTATAAGTACAACGGTAAGGAATTACAGGAAACGGGAATGTATGATTATGGGGCGAGGTTTTATATGCCGGATATTGGAAGATGGGGAGTAATGGATAAGATGTCTGAAAAATACAATTCTATGTCTCCTTATAGCTATGCTATTAATAATCCAATAAATGTTATTGACCCAGACGGTAATGATATTTATATATTGACTTGGTTCTCAAAAAATGATGAAACAGGACACGCTGGAATCGCTGTTGATAACTATAAAACAGTGACAAAAAAAGATGCCAATGGAAATGTAATGAAAGATTCAAAGGGAAAACCTATTACAGAACAGGTCAAGGATGGCACAATGACATATTATGATTTATGGCCAGAAAAGCCAGTTGGAAAGACACAATTACAAGACAATGTAAAAGAGGATTATAACGGTAAGATTATAAATAGCTTAAGTGATTTAATGAATACTGATGTAAGTAAAAGTGGAGAAAAAGGAAAAGTAAGCGAAAATGGAGAAGGTCGAGCAGCTGATGGAATTGTTAAAATCACCACAGATTATAATCAAGATTCAAGGGCAAAAAGCACGCTTAGCAATATGATTAACTCTGGCAAGGACTATAATGCTTGTAGTAATAATTGCTCTACTTTTGTACAGAATGGTGTTAAATCAATTTTCCCAAGTTTTGATTCAAGTCAATTAGTTAAACCTTCTTTTCCATTAAACCAGATGTATAACGACGCTAGAGTTGTTGCGCCAAATAATCTTTATAATGGGGCCTTAAAAATTAAGGGTGCATCAAGTATAAAAGGCTCTCCAAATGGGGTGAAAGCTAAGCCTTATTTGGAATATTTCGGAAAATCAAATAGACCTTAACTATGAAAATACTATTATACACATTTTTCTTTTTCGCTTTTACAAATGAATATAAAAGCCAAGAAAAGCCTTTAATTACTGTTATAAAGTTAATTTCAGCAGAAGAACAGGCGGACTTTGATATTGCTCTAAATTATATTGATATAAATAAAGTTTATCAAGATATTCCAAAAAATAAACGGAAAAGTACCTGGGAAGAATTTGTTGCTTTTAATCGAAACATAGGTAAGGATAAAAAATTTACCAATTCTTTCAAATATTATGATTATGATGTTAAGGAAAGCATTAATAAAAATTCATCCAATGTGGAATTTGTATCTAAAATTCCTTCTTCTAAAATAAAAAGTATTGTTTATCATTTAGAGCTTGAAAATAATCGTTGGATAGTTACCGACATAAAGTATATAAAATAATGTAAAAAAGCCACCGCAATGCGGTAGCTTTTATTTACATAATTGATTGCAATTTAGTTTGTTTAAGAAAAGTGGCTCCATCCAACGATTAATGTAACTTAATATGCAATAGTAATAGCACATTTGTTGTTGGAAACCATTTATGTATTGGGAGTTTTAGAAACTTTTAAAAATCTAAAAGGGTTATTCGAAATTTCGAATAGCCTTTTGGATAAGGTATTTTCCAAAGAGTATGAAAAATGAGGGTGTTTCTCAATATAAAGATCATTTAGGGAAACGTAAGGGTAAGCTATAAAAAAGGCGAAGGAGGCTATGCTGAAATTACCGACCAGAATGATTACTATCCATTTGGGATGAATATCCCAAGGGAAGAGAAGGCGATTTTTGGAACAAATAGTTTGTACAACTACAAGTACAACGGAAAGGAGCTTCAGGAGACGGGAATGTATGATTATGGTGCGAGATTCTATATGCCGGATATCGGAAGATGGGGTGTGGTGGATCCGTTGGCGGAGAAGATGACCCGTCATAGCCCTTATAACTATGCATTTAATAATCCGATTCGATTTATTGATCCTGACGGAATGGCTCCAGTAGATGATCATTTTAATAAAAATGGAAGATTTATGTACAGAGATAATAAAAAAACGAATAATATTATAGTGCATACTGATCAAGGAAATGCTAAACTATCCCAATTGAATTATAATAAAAAAGGAACGCTCAGAGCTGTAAGTAATATAATTGCTCACTATGCTGGACAAAAAGGATTCTCAGGATATTATGGAGTAAGTAACAAAATTAAAGGTGAAGATACTGGGGCTATTACATCTAGAGCAACAGGAACTGTATATTTTAATATCAAACAATTACAAAAAGGAAGTTATAACGATTTGTATAATTTAAGAAATACTTTAGATCACGAAGCTGGAGCAAATGGGCATAAAAGCGAAAATTTAAATGGAAAATATACATTTCTTGATCATGCAAAAGTTTATTTAGGACAAGCTAAAACATCAGATTACGGAAATTCTACTGAAGGAAATCAGAATTCTGTTGCTTTTGGTTTTGCACAAAGATTATGGAATGCTTATAAAAAAGATGAAATTTCATGGCAAGGTATGGATCCTTATATAAATGATTTTAATAAAAATAATAAAGAGGGAGTTAATATATCTACCATTGGAGGATATGAAGGAGAGCCAATGCAAATAGTTATACAAAATGGAACACAACAGTCTAAACCGCAATCAGTCGAATTAATGAAAAACCCAAATGAATAAGATTATAATATATATATTTTTTGCAATTATATTTACAAGTTGTTCGAGTCCGAGTGATAAAATAAAAAATGTCATTTTATATAATGACTCCATAGGCTATTGGAATTATGAATGGCCTAGAGATAGGGCAGAATTTTATGGTTTTACTTTAAGACTTTCTAAAAATGGTAAACTTTTGAAATACTCTTATTCTAAAGTTCAAAATAAAAGATGGTTATTTTATGATGATGGTATTGATGAAAGATTAGAGTGGGGTGTTGATGATGACTCTATATTTACATTGATGAATTATAACTCGCAAATTAAAGTTGTAAAATACAATAAAGATACGATTTGGCTTTATGATAAGAAAGATAAAGAAAAGTCTATGCTAGTTAAAGTTAAAGGAAAATTGAATATAGAGAAATAACCGCTCTCGCGGATTTGTAATCCGTGAGCAATAATAAAGAACCCACCGCAATTGCGGTGGGTTTTGTGTTTTATAATGCCGCTACATTTTTATTAAAGAAGTCTTTAAACTTTTTGGTAGTAAGCATTTCATCTCACAAAACACCTACAACGAGCTTTCGCAGCTTCAAACCAAAAAAGTAGGTGGAACAAGCGCAATGGTTCCTTTACAAACAGTAGATTATACCTATAACATCCGGGGATGGATGATCGGGATTAACGATCCGAATAATCTGGGAGGTGATCTTTTCGGATATAAAATCAAGTATAATCAAGTGGAAGGACTGCAAACACCCGATACATCAGACACCTCTTTACAGGTTCTTCCCAAATACAACGGAAATATTGCCGAAGTAGACTGGAAAACAGGAGTAAGCGCCAACGAGTCCCTGAAAAGATACGGATATGTATATGATGGTCTTAACCGTTTATCGGCAGGATTTTATCAGAACGAAACCAATCCATCTCTGAGGGAATATTA
>NZ_JAYLAA010000029.1:0-1092 GCF_035819015.1 Chryseobacterium salviniae
ATAAATGGAACCAATTTGATCCCCGTAGATGTTTTAACCATCAAAGCTTCTGCAGCTGCCGGAACCATGGGCGGTACAAAAAGCACTGTTGTTTTATCTGCGGCTGATCAGACTTTAGTAACAAATGCCCCGCTTGGAAGCGCATTGACACTGAACTTGGATTACACCATTCCCGCAGCGAAATCATCTTCTTCCGATATTTTAGGTAAGCCGGCCGGAACGTATACGCAAACAGTTACGTATACTGCGACTGCTTTATAATAAAAAAACAAAAAGGAATTTTATATAAGCTCTCAACATTTAAAGTGTTGGGGGCTTTTTTTTTAAAACAATAACTAAAATACCTGTGGCGATTTCACTACACGAACTTCCATGTTCCACTACAAAGAAACTTTTTTTGCCGTTGTACATTTGTAGTGTTCAAAAGAGAACAATTAAATAAGAATAAAAAATAAAATAATATCATTATGAAAAAGCAATTCGCAATCGCAGCATTAACTATCGGAGCATTCGTATTAGGAACTAACACTATTGAGGCTCAGAATACAACTGCAACCACAACGGTAAACATTACCCTGAACGATGTAATCTCTATCGACGCAGGAAGTACGGCAATTGGTAACACAGTTGATTTTAACTACGCTACTGCAGCAGATTATAATTCTGATCAGACAATTACCAAAGCCAACTCTTTAAAAGTAACTTCAACAAAGAATTTTAATGTAAAAGTAAAAGCAGGAGGTGCTAATTTCATGAATGGAACCAACTTGATTCCTGTAAATGTTTTAACCATCAAAGCTTCTGCAGCTGCCGGAACCATGGGCGGTACAAAAAATGCTGTTGTTTTATCTGCGGCTGATCAGACTTTAGTAACAAATGCACCGCTGGGAAGTGCCTTAACTCTGAACTTGGATTACACCATTCCCGCAGCGAAATCATCTTCTTCCGATATTTTAGGTAAGCCGGCCGGAACGTATACGCAAACAGTTACGTATACTGCGACTGCTTTATAATAATTTTTTTTAGTTTGTAAAGGTTCCTTTAGTTAAGTTTCATTAGTTTTGGGAATCTTTTATATTTAAACCATCACAC
>NZ_JAYLAA010000030.1:0-7840 GCF_035819015.1 Chryseobacterium salviniae
GAGCAAAAATAAAAGAAGAATTCAATTCATATTTTGTTTTTACACAAACAAAAACAATCCAATATTATAAATGGGTACAGTTAATGTCTATGAGATCTGGCCAACCTGGAATTAATTCACAAGAGTACGCAAGCTATTCATTTAATATTCCCTCAAAAAATGAACAAGATAAAATTGCTTCATTCTTATTACTTCTGGATGAAAGAATTTCAACCCAAAAGAAAATAATTGAGGGTTTGATAACGCAAAAGAATTTTATAATTAAAAAGTTATTTAAGCAAAATTTATCAGATTTAAACACAATTTTTTTAAGTGATTTCTTAACAATTCCAGACAAAATAAAACCTAATATTATTGATAAAGAAAAATTGTTAACTGTAAAACTACATGTAAAGGGTGTTCATAAAAATGAAAATTCAGATTCATTATCATTAGGTGCAACAAACTATTTTATTAGAAAAAAAGGACAATTCATCTATGGTAAACAAAACCTATTTAATGGAGCTTTTGCAATAATTCCTGAAAAATATGATGGTTTTTTATCATCCGCAGATGTCCCCGCTTTGGATATTAACGAAGATATAATTAATGCTAAGTATCTATTTTATTTTTTTTCAAGAAAATCATTTTATAAAAAGTTAGAAGATATAGCTAGTGGTTCTGGAAGTAAACGGATTCATGAAGAAACTTTATTGAATCTAAAAATTACAATTCCAAGTTTAGCTATGCAAAATAAAGTGGCTCGTTTTTTATCAAAGTTTGATGAAAAAATAAACATAGAAAATGAATTACTAACTCAATACGAAAATCAGAAAAAGTATTTATTACAAAATCTTTTTATTTAAGAGTTTGGGATTTCGAGAAAGCCTTGTCAAAGTTTTAAACCTTGACAGGTCTTTTTTATCAAACAAACAAATTAGCCAAGAGAAATTTCTTCTGAAGTTCTAATTTTTTTAAAATTTGTTTTTCTGTTTCTATTTTGTCTTGAATGGAAGAGAGAAAATTGGCTATTTTAGTTTGCTCATTTAGAGAAGGTAAAGGTAAATTTATATCAGAAAAATATGCATAACTAATCATTTTGCCATCTCTTATACCTTCTAATTTTTTATTGAGTTGCTTTATATAAGATTCAGATTTGAAATAATACTTGTAAAAATAACTATTTACTTCAATCTTATTCCTTAAAATTACATATGCCGGGCTGCATATACCTTTATATTCAGAATATTCAATACCTCCTTGAAATGACCTTAAACTAATTATAAAATCCCCTTTCTCAACAACTTTATAACTTTCAACACTTTTATCAGACACTGAAATTTGAAAATCAATTAAATCTCTAGGAATAGCTCCATAGTCTTGAGTTATAGCTAAAATTGGTAAATCAGAATTATGATTTTTATTTGAAATATTTGAAAAAACTTCATTTCCCTTCTTACTTTCCCAAGAGGGGAATTCTGATAATTCAGTATTTTTAAATCTAATTTTTCTATTAAACAACTTATAGCTAACTCCCTTCATTAAGGTTTCTAATTGTTCAATTATTTTCTTTTGGGTTGAAATTCTTTCATCCAGAAGTAATAAGAATGAAGCAATTTTATCTTGTTCATTTTTTGAGGGAATATTAAATGAATAGCTTGCGTACTCTTGTGAATTAATTCCAGGTTGGCCAGATCTCATAGACATTAACTGTACCCATTTATAATATTGGATTGTTTTTGTTTGTGTAAAAACAAAATATGAATTGAATTCTTCTTTTATTTTTGCTCTAATTAAAAAGCCTGCGAAGTAGAGCTTTCCGTCATCTTTATTATATAAATAAGATTTTCCTGTACTTGCACCTGTTCTTGCGAATAAAATATCATTTTCAGAAACTAAGTATTTATCTATAAGTTGCCCATTAGGTGATACTGGAAATTCAGGCTTATATTTTGAAGAACTTTCATCAATATCAGTAATTCTTATATATCTATTTTCTCCGTCAAATTTGATTGCCGAAGCATTCATTCCATATTCAAATGAGTATACGCACTTTCCTAAAATAGTAACTTCCCATTCTTCCTCAAACCCCGGAAATCGTAAATTAGGAAAATTCTTTACACTTTTATTTTCTTCTGTCATCTTGATTATTTATTTGTTAAAATTCTAAGCCTTGAGGATTTGCTAAGCCAAAAAAAATTAGCTGACTAATCCCAATTCTTTCAAATAAACTTCAATTTCAGAATCCAGTTGAGAACGCTTTGCCTCAAGCTCCTTAATTTCTGCCATTACCGCCTGAATGTCAATTTCCTCTTCTTCCTCAAAAGTATCGACATAGCGAGGAATATTTAAATTATAATCATTATCGGCAACTTCCTGTAAAGTTGCTTTATGGCTGAACTTTTCAATTACCGTACGGTTTTGGTAGGTATCAACAATTTTGTTGATATGAGCATTAAGCAATACATTTTGATTTTTCTGCTTCTCAAACTCTTTGCTGGCATCGACAAATAAAATGTCTTCATCAGCTTCACGGCATTTCTTAAAGACTAAAATGCAGGTAGGAATACTTGTTCCAAAGAAGATATTGGCAGGCAAACCAATCACAGCATCTAAATAATTCTTCTCTTTAATCAGATATTTTCGGATAACTAATTCAGCGGCACCACGGAACAGAACACCGTGAGGCATTACCACTGCCATAATTCCGTTTTCATCCAGATGATGAATCATATGCTGAATAAACGCAAAATCTGCTTTTGAAGAAGGAGCTAACTTTCCGTATTGTGAAAATCTTTCATCCAACAAAAGCAATTCATTAGAGCTCCATTTTGCGGAAAATGGAGGATTGGCTACAATTGCATCAAAAGTTTTATCAAGATGTTGAGGTTTTTCAAGCGTGTCTTCCTGACGGATGTCAAAGTTGCTGTAATTGACACCGTGAAGAATCATATTCATCCTTGCGAGGTTGTAAGTTGTACGGTTCATTTCCTGACCGTAGAAATCGCTTACTTTTGCTTCACGGGCAACACGCAAAAGTAAGGAACCACTTCCGCAAGTCGGGTCATATACAGATTTTAGTTGCGATTTTCTACTGGTCACAATTCTAGCCAAAATAGTAGAAACCTGTTGAGGCGTATAAAATTCCCCTGCTTTTTTACCAGCTCCACTTGCGAATTGTGCAATCAGATATTCATAAGCATCTCCTAATACATCGGCATTAGTATCCGATAAATTGAAGTCAATATCATCCAAATGATATAAAACTTTAGAGATTAGTGTGTTTTTTTCGTCTTCAGTTCGTCCTAATTTTGCAGAAGTCAAATCTAAATCATCGAAAAGTCCTTCGAAATCATCTTCACTGTTTGTGCCTAATGTGGATTGCTCAATATTATTAAGGATTTTAGAAAGTTCAGCTAAGATAAAATTAGATTTACCTTCCTGTTTCTGATGTCCTTTTTTAGCAATATTACTGAAAAGTTCCGAAGGTTTCAGGAAATATCCTAAATCTTCAACAACTTCTTCATAAATGGCTTCAACAATTTCTTTTCCTTCATACGTGTTTTCGTCCACATCATTGTAATCAATATCCTCTCCCGAATCCAGCAAAATTTTATTCGCTGTAAAGTGAATTTTCTCTGAAAGATATTTATAGAAAATAAATCCTAAGATATAATCACGGAATTCATCCGCATCCATTTTACCTCTTAAAGTATTCGCTATATTCCAAAGTTGCTGTTGTAGCTGACGTTTCTGTTCTTCTGACATGGTTATCCTTAATTAAAATGCTTAAAGGTATTATTTTCTGAACTTTCATCCAATACCATATTGTATATCAAACATTAAACACTTGTAAATCAAGAAAATAATTACATTTTAAATCTAATATAATCATTCCGTACAAACACCTACCCCTTATTTTAGTCATTTCCACGGATTCACAAATCACAATTTGTCCCGAAATTTACTCTGTTATTTAAATGAATAATCATTAGACTCATTCAACAAAAAACGATCAACCAAAAACAAAAATACATCATGACAAATCCAACATTAGATGCTTACCAGCAGATATTCGGGATGGCCTGCCTTGTGGGCCGTTCTTCAGGGTACAAAGGTACCGCGAGTGAATTACAGCAACAGCTGCAGTACGATCTTTCTTTCTACCTGAATAATGTTCCGCCGGTAACCGTGCTGGGACAAACCGGTTCTTCTACCGCCGATGCTTCGGTTACCCCGGTGCTGGGCAGCTGGAACCTGGTTTGGGGACCTGCCGTATTGCAGGAAAACAATGATGATGTTTCCGATAATGCCGTATTTGTAGCGCAGTGCGATGCCGTGGCATTTCCGGGGGGACCTGTAATGCCAACTTACGTCGTAGCCATTGCCGCCACCAACCCCGATTCCTTATACGACTGGGAATCTGAAGATTTTTCCGTTTCACAGGTGGTCAATTGGAGTACCTATAATCCATCCAGTTTCAGTCCGTCCGATTACAACGGGACCGATCCGTATATTTCACTGGGAACCGCTACCGGAATCAGCAACCTTCTGGGACTTACAACTGTAGAAACCGCCGCAGCTCCGGGAACCACGCTTGAGCAATTCCTGAGCAGTGCGCAGCTTTCCGAAAATACTGCTGTAATTTTCTGCGGCCACAGCCTTGCGGGAGCCCTCTCTCCTACTTTAGCATTGTATCTTAAGGAACAGAAAAAGCTGGACGCTTTCGATCTTACGCTGGTGTATCCTACTGCAGGAGCCACTCCGGGAGAGACCAATTTTGCCAACCTTTTCAATACTACATTTCCTGCATTGCCATCCGGCTGGGAACCGCAACCGCTTCCTTACCAAAGCTGGAATACCATGCACTGGAACGACCTGGATGTCGTACCTCACGCCTGGCAAAAGCAGGATCTGCAACAGATAGCCGACCTTTACGGCCCATCACCTAACTTCTGGACTGAAGCCTCATTGCTGGCACTTCAGACGTATGCAATAGTAGATTCTACAAAGTCGGGTGCCGTTTATACCCGGATTCAAAACAGTTCGCTGCCCGGAACGCTTCAGCATTCAATGGGAACTACGGCAATTAATGTCCCTCCCAAATCAATACAGGATTTTGTAGAACAGCTGTTCATCCAGCATGTTGAAATGTATTCCGGTATTCCGGCCAACGGTTCAAATCCTGAAGTTACCGGACTGATCCTTCCCCAGCCTTTGCCTAAATCATCTTATACAGAATTGGTACCGGGCGTTTCTCCCGTCACCGAAGCCGAAATGATTGCAAGAATCGTTTCCCAGGTCATCGGCTGGATCTCCAAGCATGCCTTATCAGACATGAAATCCGTAGTGAAAGAAGAAAAATAACGCCGATATATTGATTTCATATAAAAGCCACCTGCTATAGATCTGCTGTAACGGGTGGCTTTGCTTTGGTGCTGTGCCTTCTAAACCCCAGCCATTTCTTGCCTCTCCATTCAATCAATAATTGGTTTTTACAGTTAGGCAATATTTTTTAAAAATTTATCATTTTTTATTTTAATCGAATGCTTTTTATGCGCGTTTATTTTTCTAAAAAATTCATCTTTTTTAGTATGAAAATCAATGAACTAAAAAGATAAATGAATAATGTTGGCAAACCTTTTTTTGCTGTCATCTTCTTGTCACATAAAATTCATTTACATTTCTTTGTCCGGAGAACTATTTTTTCTATTTTCGCTTCGGATTTTGAGTAATATTCCAACCTGCAAACAAAAAATTGCATCCTTTATATAATACGACACCCTTTGTCGTGGATGAAGATTAGCTTTGCACCTAATGGAATTAAAGTCTCATTATATTTAAATCAATAAAAACAAAACCATGATAAACATACTCTTATTTTCCAGGAATCCCCGATTTTTAAAAGTAACATTTCGTTAGACCTTTAAGAAAATCTTTTTTTACTTCAAAACAATAATATAATATCATTAAATACTTCGTATGAATAAAATCTACTCAGGAGCATTGTTCTTATGCTCTGTTCTGGGCTTTTCTGCCCAGGAAGTAGTCTGGCAGAAAGACATCAAATCCTCCACCCAGGATTTCCTTTCCCAGGTTACCACTACTATTGATCAGCAATATCTGATAACCGGCAGTTCTATCCAGACCGGAAATAGCATATCCAAAGCCGGAGGCAAAAGCCATTTGCCAGCAGCCACCGGCCAGCAGCCCAACAACGGTTACGACTTTCATCTCATAAAGCTCAACCAGCAGGGCGAAGAAGTCTGGGAAAAATATTTCTCGGGGCAGAACCATGATTTTCTGTCTGCAACAGTGAATACACAAGATGGTGGATTTGTTTTGGCCGGAACGTCATTCAGCGGAAAAGGGCTGGATAAAAAAGATAATTCCAAAGGCGGAAGTGATTTTTGGCTGATCAGAATTAATGAATTCGGGGATGAATTGTGGCAGAAAACCGTTGGCGGGGCTTCGGATGAAGAAGCCAGGGCGGTGATCCAGACGACCGATTTGGGATTCTTTGTGGCAGGAAATGTACAGAATTCCGCTAAAGGTTACGGATCCAAAGATGTATTGGTCGTTAAATTAGATAAAAACGGAAAAGAATTATCGCAATTGGTATTGGGCGGAAAAGGATTAGATGAAGTAGAAAAAATGATTCCTACAAAGGACGGTGGTGCTTTGCTCGGGGCGTATTCCAGAAGTAAATCCTCCCCCAGCTCTTCCAAAGGAGGGGAGCAAGACCATTCAGCCCAACATTCAAAATCACTTTCCGGTTATGCAAAGTCTACCGAAAATTTTGGTGAAGGCGATTATTGGATTATCAAACTTTCAAAAGACGGGAAAGTGGAATGGGAAAAGAATTTCGGAGGTAAAGGTGATGACCATCTAAGAACTTTGGCATTAACATCCACAGGTTATTTAATCGGAGGCGAATCCAGATCGGAACGGTCTGGGAATAAAACGGTCGGAATTGAAGAAGGAACAGATTTATGGCTGATTTCTTTAAACGAAAGAGGGGAAGACCTCTGGCAGAAATCCTACAACTTCAAGAATCGGGATGTGCTGATGGGAATGAGCGTGATAGCCGGGAAGCAGGAAGATGGAAGCGGGAAGTCTAAAGGAATTCTATTGGGAGGTTACACCCAGGCTGAAGGAAGAATAGAAAGTGATGATGAGACCTTCTGGATGCTGTATTTGGATCAGAATGGTAATGAACAGTGGCGAAAGCATGTGAAAGGAGAATCAAGGAAAAGGGAAGAAAGGCTTTCGGATATTAAATTGAACCGGGATGGCTCGATTGTTTTGGCCGGAACCAGTGCCGAAGAATTGGGGAAAGAGAACTGGAAGATCGTGAAGCTGGGAGATCAGCAGATTGACCAGTTGATTGTAAAGCAGGATATTAAAATTTACCCGAATCCGGTGAGTGAGTATGCGTATGTGGAGATTGGAATGGAAGATGGAAGCTGGAAGCTGGGTGACGGAAAGTCCGAGGCAGAAATTGTTGTGTATGATATGGGTGGAAGACAGCTTCAGAGCCTGAAAACGAAGAATAAAGTCACGAAGATCAACACGCAGAATTTGGTTCAGGGGGCGTATCTGGTGACCGTGAAAACGAATGATAAAACGGTGAGTGCTAAATTGATTAAAAAATAATAACACTAAATATATGATAAAAAAATATATACTGATAACATTATTGTATTCAACTGTATACAATAGCCAAACAGGTTCAAATGCCAATACGCTTGTACCTAATATCTTCCCTCCAAAGGCATCAGTAATGCCTATGTTTAGGATGGAGMAGATACCGGTCAATCTATCAACCGGTATCCCAGATATTTCACATAATCTTTTATCT
>NZ_JAYLAA010000031.1:0-38495 GCF_035819015.1 Chryseobacterium salviniae
TCAGCCGGACGTACTGCTGCCATACCGATCTCGATATTCATTCTTCCTTCCAGGATATCCTGTGCAGACATGGTTTTGTTTAGTCCTACGCTTACGTAATAGGCTTCTTCAGGCTTGCTTCCTGCCAAAGCGCCGTCCTGCCACTGCTGGTTCAGGAAGTTTTCGATCATCGTTTGTACGCGGATCCAGGTGTTGGCCGTATTGGCTTCGAAAACGAAACGTTCTGTTGCTTTTTTCACAGATTCTTCCACCATGTTGAAGAAACGGCGTACGGAGATGTATCTCCATTCGTTGCTGTTTCCGTCTAAGGTTCTTGCTCCCCAAACCAAAGTCCCTTTTCCGGTAAAGGTTCTGATCGCGTTGATGGATTTTCCTGAGGTTGGGTCTACGTTAAGCGCATCTTGCTGTCTATCAGAAATCTTTTCTAATGGTGCTTCTACGAAATTAAGGCCTACATTAGCAGGTGCTTTAAATACTCCGGCAGTGTTGTCTACTTTAGCATATACTCCTGCCATTGCAGAGGATGGAGCTAATACAACCTGCTTAGATTCAACAGCTTTTTTAGCCTGGTTATAGAACTCTGAGTTTGTTACTTTCAATTGTGCCAGGCTTGTAATCCCGAATGTACCTGTAACTACAACATCAGCTTCATTATAATCGTAGCTTAGTATTGTTTTTAGTTTAGGATAATAAGCAGCTCCGTATTTTAAGCCTGGAGCAGTTACCCTTTCTCTAAAAATAACATCATTACCAAGAACATCCATAATGACAAATCTGTCTTTCATAAGTTCTGCCTGATTTAAAGCACTATTGTATACCGAATAAGCAGCAGCAATATCTGCTGAATCTACACCTGCAAGGGCATCCGCGTAAGCTCGTGATTTCTGTGCTGTAGCTGTGGCAGAAGTAGAAAGATTATTGTAAATATTTGCAACAGCAAGTGCAGCCGTTTCAGCACCTGCGGGATTAACAGCATTCTGAACAGCATTCTGAACAGCTTTAGCAGCCTGGTTTTTTGTAACCTCACTAAGATTATTCGGGTTAGTAATGGGATAGGTAGCAACTTTAGCATTGGCCGCTGCAATAACTGCCTGAAGATCTTCTCCTCCTAGAACAGCTATAACAACATCATTAGCAACATCATTGGCGGCATCTTTAGCTTCAGAGGCTAATAATTCATTATCTTCTGCCAAATCAGCGGCAGTTTCAGCGGCAGCAACTTCAGCAGCAACAGGAACCAAACCTTGAAGATCCGGGAAAACGATAAGAGTTGGTTCGTCTTCTTTTTTAAGCAATTCGAGGCCATACAATAAAGTTCCTACCGCTGTAGAAGTTCCAACGGTTACCTGGTCATCATAGTCTCCTACGGAAACGATATAACACGGCCCACCGCCATTGGCAAAGTACATCTGCATGGCATAGTACATTTTAAAATCGCTTGCTTTAGTTTGTGTTGCAGATGCAACGCCGTCTTTAAAAGCTACGGCAAACGCTTCCGGATGTGCTTTTCCGAAAAGCTGCTCGTACTCCAACATAGAAGTGATTCTCGTTGGCTTATTCTTCTGGCCTTCCGCAGTATATCCTATAAAAGCAGGAATGGCCGTTTCAACTTGCGCTACGGAAGGCGGAAATTTTTCATGCTCCTCCACGTAAACTCCAGGGGTTTTGTAATTCATTTGGTTAAAATTTTAAATTAAGATTAATATACCTCGAAGCCAAACTTCGAATATTTTGTTTGTGATTTATTCTATTTCAGAACTGTTATAATGTGTGCGAGAAATTCAAGATGATAAATTCTGCGGGACGTACTAATGCTATTTGTACGGTAACATTCATTGTTTTTGGTTTAAGAATATCGCCGGATACTTCAACGTGATACGCTTCTTTTGAATTGCTTCCTGCCAATCCGCCATCAATCCATTGCTGGTATAGGAAATTTTCTATCATTGCTTCTGCACGCAGCCAGGTTTGGGAAATATTGGGTTCATTGATGAATTTTCCGTCAGTTAAAGCTCTGCTTATTGATAGTTTAATCATGTCGTAATAGCGGCGTACGTTGATGTATTTCCAAATATTTTCTTCATCATCTTCGGTTTTTTCTCTGGCATCTATCGTTCTCGCTCCCCAAACCAACGTTCCTTTTCCGGCGAAGGTTCTGATGGCATTTACAGATCCTGCATCATTCACATTCATATCAGATTGTTCATGATCCGAAACTTTTTCCGTAGGGCTTACCAAATAATTCAGGCTTACATTGGCAGGCGCTTTCCAGGCTCCTCTTGTGCTGTCTATTCTGCAATATACTCCTGCTATTGCTGAGGATGGCGGCAAAACAACTTTTAATGATGAGATTTCTTTTTTTATCTGATTGTACAGAGCCGAGTTGGATGATTCTAAGCTTTTCAGGGTTTTCCCGTCTGCAGCCCCTGCTTCATCTTTTACAGCAAGAATTGCGTCTCTTAATGCATCAAATTCCCCACTGAAAACAGGAGTTTCTGCTTCCAAATCCTCCGGGATTACAAAATCGTCTATTGTACCGTCATAGATGGCTTCCAGAACGGCTTTTGATTCTGCAATAGCATGTACCAAACCTGCTTTTGCATCTAAAGGATGGCCGGAAGTTTCATCTGCTGTTTCATTAATTTCTTCTGCAATAGCTATTGCCTGGCTTAGTAAATCGGCTAAGACTAAAGCATCTACAGGCTCATTAACAATTTCGGCACTTGCCAAAGCTTTTAATTCTCCTAAAGCTGCAATTTCATCGGCATAAAAAATAGCGCTGGCCTGCCCTTCATTTTGTAAACCGGCATGAAGAATAGGTGTAACGGTTTCATCAAAATTATAATTTAAGATTGTGGTTAAATGAGGGAAATAGGCCGCAGCATGGGTGGTAAGCGCTACATTTTCTCTAAAATTGGCAATGGTATTATGGTTATTGGATTGAGTCACAGAATTTCCGTAATACGTATCTGCTATGAGAAACCAGTTTTTCGATGTAGATTCACTTTTAGCAATTGTCTGATTATAGATCGTATAAAAATCGGCTTCCGGCAGCGAAACGGCATCGGGGAAGATGATAAGGATGGGTTCTTCTGAATTATTAATCTTGTTCAGTCCTATACTTAAAGCGGAAAGTTCAACTATTCCGGCTGTATAATTTCCTGCTGAAAGAATCTGACAAGGCCCGCCTCCATTAGCAAAATACATCTGAAGAGAATAATACATTAAAAACTGTGCATCCGGAGTTATAATTTCTATCTCTTTATTTTCTCTATCCCTGAGTTGGATACTTTCTTTTTTTGCTTTTCCAAAGTGCTTTTCGAATTCCATAAGAGAGCTGATGCCCAATGGTTCTGTATGTTCTTCAGGGGTAAACTCGGTATATCCAATAAATACCGGAATGGCCGTATCAATTAATGAAACTGAATGAGGAAGCTTAGAAATTTCTTCAACTGAAACACCTGGTGTTGTCGGATTTTGCATGTTTAAAAATTTAAGTTAAAGGTTATTAGTTTTTAGTTAGTTTTTTCGATCTAATTATCTGTCATTATTCATGCTGTTTAATTTTTTACAAAGGCACACAATTTTTAAATTAATAATTATGGACAATCAATGATTAGTCTACTTTAATGCTTTTAACATTCACTTCATCAATTAAATTAATATTCGTTTCTCCTGTTGCTTCAATTTTCACAACGCTTATTTTATACAAGGCAGATGGCATTACTTTCCCGCCTAATAATCCCCAGATATAGCTCAGCTGTTCAAACGGGATTGAATGCAGCTCAATCCTGAAACTGAAATTTTTATTCGCATTAGAATCTACATATTCCATCACGTTGTTGGTCTGAAATATTTCGATAACTTTTGCGATATCAGATAAAGATTTATCATAGGCATTACGGTTGGCAGCAATCATCAGGTATAAGTTCAAATAAGCAGGCGGGTTTTGCTTTTTTACATCATACAAAAGAGGATTTTCACTCACCGTAGTTTTGTTGTACCACGATCTGTTTTTTAAAGTTGATTCTTCTTCAACGTTCAACAGAGTAATTACTACTGTATCTGTAAGGCCTGAGGTTTCGTCTTCATGTTTTGCTATATCGTCAACCACAGCAATATCGCCAACTCGCGGTCCGTCTTTTAAGCCGTTTTCCGGATCATTGAGCTTATTTTTTAAAATGGTCAATACTTCTTTAATCATAATTTTGCTCTTTATTATTATGATGCAAACATACAATCACAGTTCCTTAAAAGACAAATATTTTGAGGGGTCAAACCTGTCTTTGCAGTAAATATATTTTTTGATTTTAAAAAATACGCATTTTTAAAGCATTAATAATTAACTTCTTACATCTTTAAATTTTGAATAAATTCTGAAATCCAATTGCTCTAAATCCAGTTGAGGTGAAATTTTTCTGATCTGATTTTGATAATATTTCTTGAATGCAGAGCTCACGAAGATTTTTTTTAAGATTGCTGTTTTTTTAGTTTCACGAAGGCATTTCACTTGTAAAAGATCATTGAGTTTGTGTTGAACAGGAAAATGAGGTTTTTGAGTGCTCTAAGGTTTTCCTTTTTACTGCAAAGACAGAACAGAATGCCTTCAGAATTAGCATGCTGGAATTTCTTCTTTTAATTTTGAACCAATAATCTAAAAACTTAAATCATATGAATATCAAAAAAATTTTTGGCAAGCGCAATGAAATCATTGGCGGCCATTTCAATGAACTGCGTGCCAAAATCGGCATGGCGAATCAGGATGAGGAAGCTGTTTTTTCTTTGCGTGAAGAGATCTGCAACGCGTGTCCGCTAAAAAGTGGCAACAATTGCAACGCCATGAAATGGATGAATCCTGAAACCCTTGAAGTTGCAGATGCCCCGAAAGACGGTTTCATCAGAGGTTGCGGATGCAGGCTGAGCGCAAAACAAAGATCTAAGCTAAGTCTTTGCCCGGCTGGTTTCTGGGGTGGAGAATTTGACAGGAAATAAAGTGTTAAAATTTAAAATATTCCATGCATACATCTATTACAGTGAGCCAGAATCATTTAATTCAGAAAGTTTTTGTTGAAATTACCGTCAGCAACAAGGAAAAAGCACATTATATAAAAGATGACATCAACAGCTTTCTGGCTATTGATGTTTTTCCGGAAATCGAAAAGTACATTAATGCGATGGAAGCGCAATGGGCTGGCAGAACGCTGCAAATTCCTCTTCTGGAAATGGATCTGGATGTAAAAAGCAGTTCGTTGAATACTGAATTAAAAGATAAAATCACCGAACTTTTTAAGGAAAAATTATCAGAAATAATTAATTCTGAAGAAGCATCCGATGCAAAAACAGAACATCGTCCCAAACCCTCCTGGGTCAATCATCAGGAAAAAATGCTGCAGACTTTTATCTTTTTTTTAGAAAACGGATGTATGCCGTGGTGGAATTCGGATAAAGAAAGTGTGAGCCTACTGGAAACAGCTGTATTCGACAATATAATTTCTACGACGGGCTTCCGGAAAAATATAATTCCCATTTTGGAGAAGGCACATGTTCAGGAGCGTGTCATTCATCAGCTTGCGGATGAGCAGCTTGTTCAGTTCTGCCTGGCTATTCTGGAAAACGAAGCATTAAAAATTCATTTTGATTTTGAGAGAATTCAAGATCTGTCACAGATGAACTATAATGAGAGAGTATTGATCTGGCGCCTGATTTTAGAGATCCTTGCAAAACATCAGGATGCTTCGCAGACTTTCCTTCGCGAATATTTTTCAGAACGAATTTCAAAAGAAATATTCAGGAAAAGCAGCCTTAAAAAAAGAAAAGCTTTAGTCCAAATTTTACTTTTTATTAAAGATGATGAAACTGCTGAAAATAGTACAGACAGGATAGACAAGCAAAATTTTAGGAATATTGAAGATGTTAAAGATGTTAAAGATGTTAAAAATATTAAAAATATTAAAAATGTTGAAGATGTTGAAGGTGTTAAAGCCTCTGAAAGCACTATAGAAAATAGTAAAAATAATCTTGAACACCGCCAGAAAGCTTCAGAGATGATTATTAAGAATCAGGAAGAAATTTTTAATAAGGACGGAATTCCGGATGAAGGACAGTACGTACCGAATGCGGGACTGATCCTGATACATCCTTTCCTCAAAACCTTTTTTGAGCATTGTAATCTTTTGGATAAAGAGACACAGCAAATCACAGATCCTGAATTGTGTGCCCATTTGCTCCATTATATTGCTACAGGAAATACAAATGCTCCTGAATATGAAATGATATTTGAAAAATTTTTGTGCAATATTCCCATGCATCAAAGCATCAACAGACATATTAAACTTTCCCGGAAGCATAAAGCTGAGGCCGGAAATGTGATAGAAAGCGTACTTCAGAACTGGAGCCCAATGAAAAAATCGTCTCCGGCATTATTGCAAAATGAATTTCTTCAACGTCCTGGGAAGCTTGTCGTTTCCGACCATGATTATACACTTACGGTTGAAAGAAAAACTCAGGATATTTTGCTGGACAGGCTTGGATGGGGAGTTGGTTTTGTAAAATTGCCTTGGAAGGACAAATTTATGTTGGTGAATTGGTAATTTATGTGTTCAAAAAGTTTTGACTTTTGTGATTGAAACTTAACCACAGATTGACGCAGATTTTCACAGAAACGTTAATACATGAGTCACAGAGAATTTTTTGATAATCTTGAAAATATTTTTAGAACATATTAGAAAAAAATCAAAGATTTTTAAACTTTTGTGTTCTGAAATACGCATAAAGCTTTATTCTTGAATCTAATGTGACTTATGTGTTTAAATGCTTTGATCTTTTGTAGTTACATTTTAAACAAACTTTTTTTTATAATGCAGAATAGGTTAAAAGAAAATAGCGAATATTCCGTTTAATTCTTAAATTAGTCTCATGAAAAGGAATCTTTATCTCATTATCATATCGTTTTCGTTAATCAGCTGCTATACGTATCAGGTTAAAAAACAGCCGGATCCGATGGCAGAAATCAAAGAAGGAGCTAAAAACAACGGCAAACAGGTCAATATGAATATGCCTCCTCAACATACCAACGGACAGCAATTGGCAGCTCCGGTTCCTGTGAATGTTCAGGAGAAACTGACGGCCGGCAAAAATGTGAAAATAGATGTTGACGGCAAAAAATACAAAGTAATCGTAGACAAATGGGAGAGGGACAGCCTTATTGCACATCCGGTTCATAATGCTAAAAAAACTTTGAAATTCCATAAGAACCAGATTAATGCAGAAAAAATAGCAGAAAAACGCTTTTCACAACCGATAGCAGATATCATTACCGTAGTTGCGTATGCCGGGATTGGAGTTGCTATTTATTCTCTTTTGCAGTAACTTTCAGCTTTAAATAAAGTGTATTAACAAAAAAGACCCATCAATATGGGTCTGCTTGTGTTTTTTAGGCTTATGGTAATTATTGGGGTCATTACTCACAGAATGATATCGAAATTTCAGCGTTGATAAGGATCTTCTTATCTTTTACTTTACCTGCTTCTATTAATTCCTCAATTTTCGCCTTATCATTTATGAGTCGCGGAATCCTTTTCTGAGAATTTTCATCATCCTTCCCGAATCTTTCCAGAGAGCGCCAGTTGTTCAAATGATGATAATTGATCTTGAAACTGTAAATCTTGGAAAGGATTTCTTTGGCATCTTCAGGAGAGAATACACCCTTGATTAGAAAAAATGTATTAGTATCGGTTTTCATATTGGTATTTTTAATGGGACTTGTTTTCATCTTGTTTAAAATTTATATTACAATGAGAATTTAAAAATCAATCGATAAATCTTCAGTAGACCAGGTTATTGTCCCTGGGCTAAAGAATAGGCCGCTTTACCGTCGAAAGAATACAGATTTTCCGTTTTTATCACATCAATATCTTCTTCGATCGCTCTGGTAAGCAAGGTCGCAATATCAATGTTACTGATTTCCGGATTTTGCTGAGGCCTGAATCTGCAGCGCCAGTGATCGGTACAGAAAGTTTCCTTAAAACCATCCGGCCAGACTTTTATTCCTCTGTTGGTAATGACGTTCAGCTGTATTCCGTTCATTTCCAATCGTTGTAGTTTTGCAGCCAGTTCATTGGCATCCGTTCCGTTCCAGTGTACAAAAAGATCCACTCCGTCCAGCACTTTTTTAGCTCTTGCCCTGCGTCTGTATTTCGGAAGGTTAAGGGTATAATTATTCAGGTGCTGAACAGATTTTAACACCGATGGTTTTTTCCCGAGATTTAACACAACAGCCTGCGCAAATTCCTGTGTTCCTACTTTTTTCGTACTTAGGCCTTCTTTAAATATATCAGCAGTATGAATTCCATCTTCTAATGTTTTCAGCCATGCATTATGTACTTTTTCCGCAACGTGATTTTGCCCGATATGGTTCAGCATCATAATCGCCGCCTGGATCAAACCGGAAGGATTCGCCACATCCAGTCCTGCGATGTCAGGAGCAGACCCGTGAATCGCTTCAAACATGGCACATTCTTCCCCAATGTTGGCGGAGCCTGCAAGACCGACTGAACCTGTGAGCTGCGCTGCAATGTCACTTAAAACATCTCCGTACAGATTGGGCATTACCACCACATCAAACAATTCCGGTGTATCTGCCATTTTTGCGGCACCGATGTCGATGATCCAGTGTTCGTTTTCTATTTCCGGATATTCAGCGGCGATCTCGTTGAAAACCTGGTGAAACAATCCGTCGGTCTGCTTCATGATATTATCTTTGGTGAAGCACGTTACTTTTTTTCTGTTTTGCTGTTTGGCATATTCAAAGGCATAACGGATAATTTTTTCGCATCCCGGCCGGCTTATCAGCTTTAAGCATTGTACTACTTCATCTGTCTGCTGATGTTCGATTCCGGCGTAAAGGTCTTCTTCATTCTCTCTTACAATCACAATGTCCATTACAGGATGCTTGGTTTGTATGAAAGGATAAAAGCTTGCACATGGCCTTACATTGGCATATAAGCCAAGGAATTTTCTGGTACTTACATTGAGGCTTTTGTATCCGCCGCCCTGTGGTGTGGTAATGGGAGCTTTCAGGAAGATTTTGTTGCGCCTGATTGTTTCCCAGGATTCGTCGGTTATACCAGATGTATGTCCTGCGAGGTAGATTTTTTCTCCGATCTCAATTTCATCAATCTCAATTCTCGCACCTGCTGCTAAAATAATCTTCAGCGTTGCATTCATAATTTCGGGACCGATACCGTCACCGTTGGCTACTGTAATTGTTGTCATAATAATTTTTTTTATATGACAAAGTTGTGCATTTTAATTCATTTATTTTTATTTATATTTGTAATCAATACCATAAAATTATTTTATGAATTATACACTGAATCAATTACAGATTTTTTTGAAAGTTGTACAGACAGGCAGTGTAACAAAAGCTGCTGAAGCACTATTCCTTACGCAGCCGGCTGTCTCTATCCAGCTGAAAAATTTTCAGGATCAGTTTAATATTCCTTTAACGGAAGTAGTCGGAAGAAAGCTTTATGTAACCGAATTCGGTAAAGAGATTGCGCAGGCTGCAGAAGAAATTGTGAATCAGATTCATTCCATCAATTATAAAACGTTAGCCTATCAGGGACAGGTAACCGGAAGGCTGAAAATTTCCGTAGTTTCCACAGGGAAGTATGTGATGCCGTATTTTCTTTCAGGGTTTATTCGCCAACATCCCGGAATTGAGCTGGTAATGGATGTTACGAATAAGGAAAAAGTAATAGAAAGCCTGGAAAACAATGAAGTAGATTTTGCACTTGTATCAATATTGCCAAGCGCGTTAAATGTTGAACGGCTGGATCTCCTTCAGAATAAACTTTATCTTGTCGGCAATTCTCAGAACAGCCAGCAACACATCACGCTGGAAGATTTTGAGAGTCTTCCGTTAATTTTCAGGGAAAAGGGATCTGGGACAAGAACCACTATGGAAGCATTTATTAAACATAAAAATATTTCTGTTTTAAAAAAGATGGAACTTACCTCCAATGAAGCTGTGAAGCAAGCATTATTGGCAGGATTCGGCTACTCTATCATGCCGCTGATCGGTATAAGAAACGAGCTTTCTAATCAGGAGCTGAAGATTATACCCATGAAAGGTTTTCCTATCAAAACCATGTGGAGCCTGATCTGGATGCGCGGTAAAAAGCATTCTCCAGTTTCAGATCTTTACCTGCAATATCTTCAACAAGCTAAGGCCGAGATTATAGAGGAAAAATTTGGCTGGTGTGAGCAATATTAGAAATCTTTGTGTGAATTTAAATTTATCTAAGAGAATGTTTAAATTTAAAATTTATTTTACCATTTAAGCATTAAGCTCCTTTGGCTTAAAAAACTTAATAGAAGCCAATCTATTGATTTCTTAATTTTTACTGTTAATTAAAAATAAACAAAGTGTTTTTCATTTTAACAAAATAAGAAAAACTACAAAAATTTACTGAGTAAAATTCTAAGAATATCTAAATAATCTGGGCTGGAAGATTTTTATACTTAATACACTTCTAATTACGTATGCATTAGGTAGTATCAGGAACAAAAATAAGTTCTCACGGTTATTAGTCTTTATAATTCACAAAACTAAGAAAAATTTTAATTTAATTGTTAATTTTTCTAAATTTTAACATTTAAATGTAAATTTAAAACTATTATTTAACATTGAATGAAAAAAATTCAATATATATTATTTTTCATTATTGTTTTGTAAAGCAAAGATTATCAATCGTAACGATACAAACCTGCCATAAACCAAAATTTTACCAGGATGTTCATTTTCAGAGGTACTTGATCATTAGTTTTTTAAATTTGAAATCTGCCAAAACTACTCGAAGGATGCACGAAATTCCAAAGGAGAAAGATCGGTTTTCGTTTTGAACATTTTGCTGAAAGACTGCGAATGTTCAAAGCCAAGCTCATAAGCAATTTCACTTATTGAAAGATTGGTAGTTGATAATTTTTCTTTGGCTTTCTCGATTAATTTTTCATGAATGTGTTGCTGTGTTCCCAGTCCGGTTAATGTTTTAAGCAAACTGCTGAGGTATTTGGGGGAAATATTCAAAGCATCTGCAACGTACTGTACGGTAGGAAGTTTTCTGGAGACCAAATCATCTGCAAAATATTCATTTAGCAAATTTTCCAGCCTATCCAGAATCTGATGATTTGCTCTTTCCCGGGTTATGAACTGACGGCTGTAAAATCTTTCAGCATAACTAAGTAACGTTTCGATATGAGAAATGATAATGTTCCTGCTGTACTTATCAAGGTTTGAATGATATTCTTCCCGAATATTTTCTACGATCTCATTGAGTGTATTCTCTTCTTTTTCAGAAAGGAATAAGGCTTCGTTAACCGAATAGTCAAAATACTCGTAACGGCTGATGGTTTTTGCAAGTGACGTGTTCCACAAAAAGTCGGGATGCATAAGCAACATCCATCCAGAACGTTCCATGGTTGAGTGGTGGTTTATCCGGATATTAAAAACCTGGTTCGGAGCAATGAAAAACATGATGCCATCATCAAAATCATATTCCAGCTGTCCGTACTTAAATTTCCCATCTATTCCCTTTTTAACGGAAATCTGATAAAAATCGAACATCCAGCTTGTTTCTTCCATTTCAGGCTGGTGTTTGATAGAAGCATAATCTACAATACTGATAAGCGGATGTGCAGGTTTTGGCAAACCCCTAAACTGATGAAATTCGCTGATTGATTTTATTCTGATTATTTTTTTCTGCTCCATGAGGTAAATTTAGAAATAATTCTGTTCAATATCTTTTAATAAGCCGATATTCACCGGTTCCCAACCTAACTGTTCTTTTGTTTTATGATTGGTTACCGGACAATCCATAGTGATAAAATGAGCCAGCCATTCAAAATGTTCGTTTAAGTCTTCTCCGGAAACAGCTTCAACAGGAATATGTAATTTCTCACCGATAATTTCTGCTAATTTTTTCAGTTCAAGACTTTCATCCTCTACTCCGTTATATAGAGCGCCAGGCTCTGCTTTTTCGAGCGCCAGACGGAATAACCGGGCTGCATCAAGCCGGTGTATTCCTGTCCATCTGTTCCTTCTATTTCCGGGATATGCAGAAACACCGTTTTTCCGGGCCTGTGAAATGATAAAAGGAACAAAACCATAATCACCAATATCGTGAACCGATGGCGCCAAACGAATTACTGAAGCATAAACGCCTTTTTCGGCTAGTTTCAACGCTGTAGCCTCTGAAAAACGTAAAGAATTTTCCGCAATACTTTCTTCTGTAATCTTTCCGTTTATAAGAGGTAAACCTAAGAGTCCGGCGGTGACAACTAATGGTTTCTCAGTACCCATTAATGCTTCACCCATTGTTTCAATCGCAACACGATCTAATTCCGCTGCTTTAGGAAATTGTGAAATATCATTTGAATTCATAAAATCATGAGAAAATGCAACGTGGATAATTCCATCTGCATTCAAAGCATTTTGCTTTATTATTTCCAGATCTTTGAGACTTCCTTCCACTGCTTGCGCACCTGCGTTTCCTATTTTTTCTGCTGATTTTTCCGAACGTGCCAAACCGACCACCTGATGTCCGGCATCAATTAATTCTTTTACAATTGCGGAACCGATAAATCCTGAAGCTCCTGTTACAAATACTTTCATTGTCTTTTATTTTGTTGAGACAAAGTTGCGTACATTTGGAATTATTAATGTATCCTAAAGTAAGATTGTTGTAGCCAAAAGAACCGGAAATATTTAATTTATTAACAAACAAAAAAGACTGCCGTTACAACGGCAGTCCCAAATTAGAAGTTATTATAATTTATTTTGCTTTAAAATATACTCTTCTATTCGCTCTGTTCTTCCATTCCGGACATTTTGAAGCAGGATCGCATTCAGGATATTTAAGATCTGTTTTACCATTTCCCTGAGCATCAAGCTTTCCTGATTGTACACCGTTCTGGATGAGATAATTTTTTACATTATTGGCTCTTCTTTCAGATAGCATTTTGTTGTAAGCCTCAGTTCCTCTTGTATCGGTAGCACCAACAACAGTGTAAGAACCGTCTGATGAATTGATATAGCTTACTGCATTATTTAAGATTGGGGTATTTGAAGGCAGGATTCTGTCTGAATTAAGGTCAAACTCAATACCTTCAAGTTTTGTTTCTGTTTCAGCAACAGCACCCTGCCCCTGAGTCTGATCCGGGCATCCGTTGTTTTCAACGCTTCCAGGAACTGTAACACATTTGTCATAAAGATCGATAACTCCATCCAGATCAACATCTAAAGCAACACCAGATCCGTCCACTCTTGCACCTGCAGGAGTGTCAAGCTGTCTGTCCCAATCATCGCAAACTCCGTCATTATCTGCATCTCCGTTTTTGCAAACAACCAAATCTTCCACTTTAGATTCCAGTACGCTGATTTTGTAATAGGCTTCCTGCAATGGATCATGCCACATCAGGTGAGATTCGTGTTTGCCTAAGTTTACGGTAAGACCTAAAGTTGTGTTGATGAAGTTATCTGAAGTTTTGCTGTTTCTTCTGTTGATCATGCTGTATTGTGAACCTCCGCCATCAAATGAATCGTCAGTGGTTACAACATACATTACTCTTCCTTCAAGATCAAGACGGTTGCTGATTTTATATTTCAAACCGGCCCCTGCCTGTCCGAATAATGAACCAAATTTGAAAGGTTTAATCTCTGTCATTAGCCTTTGCCCTGTCTCATCTTTCAGGTAAGCTCTGTAAGCTAACGTACCTATACCTGCATAACCATGAAGGGCCCATCTGAATGGAGATTTATTATCAACTCTTCTTAAAAGGTTTGAGAAGTTGATGTCTCCCAAAATTGAGATCGCATCGTATTGAGTCCTTGCTCCTACCTGCATGTTTGCAGCCGCATTAGCCGGTGCAGCATCTTTAGTATTAAAATAGCCCTGTCTTGTTTCTCCACGATCATATTGCAATTTCAATCCGAATGCATGGGTAATGGCTTTATCAACACTTACATATGCCGAATATCCGAAAAGATCTTTTCCAGATCTGTTGTTGGTTTTGATTGATGTAAGGTCAGCCGTCTGAATTAAAGGAACCCCGGCACCGAATGAGATTGACCAGTCATTAAATCTCTTAGCAGAGTTTGTGAATGGTTGCACATCAGCAGATCCTGAAGAAAATGTATTCGGATACTGCGTGTTATTCATAACCTGTAATGAATCCTGGGCAAAAAGGCATGTGGGTAATGCTATTGCCAACGACAAGATTGATAGTTTTGATTTCATATGATTTTTTTAATGTTTCTTAACAAATAACTATCCTGTTCTTAAAAACAGAAAAAATTAAAATCAGAGTTTCAGCTCGTGCTCTTCATTATTCAATTATTATACCATTCATACCCATAAAATGTTTATCAGAGGGCTTTCTAATAGGAATTTTAAAATTATGTGGTACCAAGATGACGTTGCAGACCAGCTATTTAAAGCATTTTATATGCTTTGCATATATGTTTTTTTAATGCTTTATTTTTTATAATATTTAACATTAAAATTTAACTAAGCTTCATTTTGTTTGAAGATTATTATCAACTAAAAAACATTTATCAATTAAAAAAATATATATTTTCTGAAAGATCACGGGCTGTGTAAAATACCGAATGTATTGTTTTTTATTATAAAGTATGAATTATGATAACTACTTAAAATTTGCTATAATTTTTTATTGATTCTCCATTATTAATCATAATATCTGTTTAATGCAAGATTCCGCAATGATTTGCTTACTACTAACTGTTTTTTGGTTTGCAAAGGCGCTTCTGAAGGCTCAGCATGAGCTATAACATTCCGTAAAAAAACTCAAAGGTCTTCAATCATGACTAATTAAGGACAACCATTATTTTTTTGTATTAATTATATCTTAAGTTTACATCATATAGCATGTACTCTCATTTTTCAACAGGAGCGGATGTGGATTTTTTTTTTTACATTTGCTTACAGGAATATGAAAAATGCTTATGCATTTACTATTTTTTAAATAAAATACCAAGTTTATAAAGCATTAAAAAATCAACTCATGAAAAAAATTATTCTACTGTTTATATGTTTGTTAGGTTTTTCGGCTTTCTCACAAATCAAAGTGCTGAAAAATGAAAGTGTGGTAGAAATCGGTAAAGATAATTCAGTAGGTTTATATAAAAAAGACAATAAATTTACCATCAATTATCAGGATCTTAATACCGCCAACCTGAATACATTCCGTTCCTTCTCTTTTGAAAATCTCAATAAAGATGTTTCCGGTTTGTATGAGCTGATCAGCAACGGATTTATTGATATGCCGGTAAGCAATATTGTTCTGGAGCTTCCGAATGATATTATTGAGCTTCATTTTGAGAAGAACTACGGACAGCCAACCGTGCAGTTTATCCAGTACATCAATAAAAACAGGAAGTATGTAGGAAAATCACAATTCCTGAATAAGAAACAGGTTGACAAAATTTTCGGAAGACAAAGCGGAAAATCTTCCCTTTATGAAAAACCTGCTGCAACAGCAAATCCCGGAAATCGGTCTGCCAACAGCACAACAGAATCTGCAACCAAGAAAACCAAGAAATAATCAATTATAAAAATATTAGCCAGGCTCATTCAGCAGAATGAGCTTTTATTTTTATTTTTGCAAAAAAGATCACTATCAGCATGTCTCTTCAGATAAATAATTTAACCAAGAAATTCGGTGAACAAACTGCACTGAGCAACATCAATATTTCCATTAACAACAATGAAATTATCGGGCTTCTGGGACCGAATGGCGCCGGAAAATCCACATTAATGAAATCTATTGTGGGAGCTTTGAAAATTGATGAAGGAGAAATAATCTTTAACGACAAAAACATTACCGAAAACGAAATAGAAAGCAAAAGAAATATAGGTTTTCTCCCGGAAAACAACCCGTTATATCTTGAGATGTATGTAAAAGAGTATCTGCAGTTTGTTGCTAATATTCATCGTATTCCGGCCTCAAGAGTAGATGAGGTAATTGATCTCGTAGGAATTACCCCTGAAAAATCTAAAAAAATAAGCCAGCTTTCCAAAGGGTACAAACAGAGAGTAGGTCTTGCGCAGGCTATTATTCATCAGCCGGATCTTTTAATCCTGGATGAGCCTACGAATGGCCTTGATCCCAATCAGATCATTGAAATCAGAAACGTGGTGAAAGAAATCGGCCAGCAGAAAACCGTTTTGCTTTCCACCCATATTATGCAGGAAGTAGAAGCACTTTGTTCCCGCGTGATTCTCATTCATAAAGGAACTATTCTCCAGGACTGCCCTATCCATGAATTCAAAGGTAAATTCGGAAGCCTGGAAGAAGCTTTTGCCAATTATACACAAGCAGCATCTGTATCTGAAATTCATCTCTGATTGGCTTTAAATTTGATAATTTTAACAGATCAACAAAATATTAAAATTATGATTAAAGAAATTGCATTGGGAGCATTATGCATCGCAAATTTCAGCATACTTCCTGCTAAAGATATTACAACTCCGGGTATCCCGGAAAATAATACGGAACAAGTTTCTCAAAAGATTCCGAAATCGGTAATCATTAAAACAAAAAAATTTAAAATTAAAATCGATCAGCAGCCGGATGGGAAATACCTTTATCAGTCTTGGCCTGCCAAAGGAAAGATTAGTTCCAAGCCAAGCATGATTATCAGCGGCGGAGAAATGTATCCCGACGGAACCGGAGGAAATTATTATTTTGAGTTTGGTAATGAAGGATATACTTATCAGGTGTGGAGAAACTATCTTACTGATTCTGTTAATAAAGCACCGTATACGCTTAATGTAATAAGCCCCGATGGAAATACGGTTCTGAAAGAGGATGCCATAGTTGTAAAAAATTAAGAACAGCGCTCACTCAGGTGAGCTTTTTTATGCTCCGGATTCTTTCATCAGATAGAAGCTGCTTTCATTGAAGCTTTCTTTTGCAGCCTGATATCCTATCTGAAAGATTTTTTCAAGACGGTCTTTTCTTCTTTCAAAAGTTCCATACGTTGAGAGTTCCTGCGAAGATATAAACCAGTCGCAGTAGTCGAATTTTATTTTTTCGATTCTGTAGGATAACAAATCGTATGATCTTGAAACAATGGCCTTTATTGACTTAAGATCGTTAATTTTAATATCATGAGGAGGAGATACGAAAACGCCGATCAGTTTATCACAATCATCCCTGATGATGTCTGCGGGGAAATTATTCAGCACTCCTCCGTCGCAATACATTTCTTCGTTAATAATATAAGGTGTTGTAATTCCCGGTATGGAACATGAAGCGATAATGGCGTCTACAACTTTAAAATCTTCATCAAAAATTTTTTCCGTTCCGCTTACGAGTTCGGTAGCTACAATTTTCACCTCTTTACCGAGATCTTTAAGCTTCATATCTCCGAAAATAGGATTGAGATAATTCCTGAAAATCACAGAAGAGACAAGCCCGGGCTGGTTGAATGCAAAATGTTTCCAGTTGAAAAAATAAACCGAATTAAAAAACTCCAGAATTTCTTCCGGGCTTTTTCCGACGGCGTACATTGAACCTACGATGGAACCTGCGCTGCAACAAGACAGAACATGAACATCAATATCTTTTTCTCTCAGGAATTTTAAAACTCCTGCGTGTGCAATTCCTTTTGTACCGCCGCCTGATAAAACCAGGCCTACTTTTTCAAAATTCATTGAATAAATGTAAGAAAAGATAAGTAGAGATCTTGAATATTTCTAATAAAATTATGGATATTTATAAAAATAAGTAAATTTATAATATGATCAGCCTTTTCGCTCAAGTAATTCCTTCAGTAAAGCGATTTGTTCATTTTTAGCTTGTATAAGTTTTTCATAAACTTCTTTATTCTCATTATGAAAATGTTCAATTTTACCATAAGCCGTTACATTTTCGCTTTGATTAAAAACTGTTTGACTTTTCAAATCTAAAAGATCAGTGACATCAGTTTCTAATAATTTAGAAATTGCAAAAAGCCTCTCAACAGTAAGTTTTGTTGAGTTATTTTCTATTTTAGCGTAAGAAGCCTGATTAATGTCTAACTGATTTGCCATATACTCTTGGCTAAAACCTTTCAATTCTCTATATTTTCTAATGTTTTTGCTAATCATACCATTCATAAAAGGAATAATTTAGTTCCAAAAATAATAAATTATTCTCAAAAAATATTTTTTTAAATTTCTTTTTTGTGTATGTTTGCAGTGTAATTAAACACAAGTACACAAATGTTTTTACAATTAATATTAATTAATTTTAAAATTCACTATGAAAAAAATTATTTTAACATTGGCTTTACTTTCAATGCCAGCTATTACTATTTTAGCAAATAGTACAAATATTAAACAAAATATAATTCCTTCAACAAAATTAACCTCATATTCTCAAATTGAGTTGTTTTTTAAAGGAAATAGCTTTTCAAAAATTTCTAATGTTTTCAACGTAAAAAAGAAGATTTTGATTTGAATACCGTACAAGTTATTAAAATTAATGAAACTTCAAATTTAGTAAGGCTAAAAGTTAATAAGGGAGATAGAATAGATTATGTAATGTTAATGCCTAATAATATTGTGTTGTATGAAAAAACAATTTTAGATCCAGATGGAAATGGCAATATAGAGCAATACAATGAAAATGGAATAATTATTGCAAATTTTAGAGTTAAGAAGCAATTAAATGGAAAATTTAATACTGAATTAAGTTTTATAAATAATGCAGCTTTTTTTGATGGTCAACTTGAATGTATAAAAAAAACATATGATTATATTAAAAGCACATGTGATAAAGATACAACTTGTTCTATAGCTTGTGATATTGCACCCAACTGTGCAATTGTAATGTATGGAGTTGCTGCAGCCCACTGTGCCGCAAGAAATAACACCCCTCCAAAGACTTCACTTTCAATTTCTGCAGATTAAAATAATAAAATGAATCTACAATTTATATCATTACTAATCGTTTACACATTTATCATTACAAGTTTTTGCTTAGCAATTTTTAAAATTAGCAAGCTTAAATCAAATAAAAGACTAATTTGGCATTTGATAGTTTGTTTTTTTCCGGTAATAGGAACTATAATTTTCTTTGCATCTAACGATTATAAGCAATCATTAAATGATTAAAATTAAGATAATATTATTAAGTTTGTCTTTTCCAATATTAATTGTTGCGCAGGATTTATCTGTACTTTATAAACTTAATAAAAATGGAGCTGAAACAGGATTTTATCGGCTAGATATTTATAGAGATAATAGTGTATTTTATGAATCAAATTATTGTGAAAACAATTTAGCCGTAAAATCTGATTTGATAATAAGTAAACAAAACAAAAAATCTGATACTATTTATTTGCTCGACAAGATTGATGGAGCATCTATTTATTCTCAAAAATCTTTTTTATTGAATTGGAAGATTCTTGATGAGAAGAAAAATATTGCAGGATATAAATCTCATAAAGCAGAATTTTTTTATAAAGATGAAAAATGGATAGCTTGGTTTACAAATGACCTACCTTTTCAAGATGGACCTTTTATATTCAAAGGTTTACCTGGTCTAATTTTGATAATTGAAAATGAAAATTACAGATTTGAGTTAGTAGAAATAAGTAAATATAAAACTTTTTGTGATATAAATATTAATAATCGAAAAGAAATTTCATATGAAAAATATGAAAGTATTTTCAAAAATATTTCTGAGAAAAATACTAACTTAATTAACAGCATATCAAATTTAAATTTAGACTTAGAAATAGATTTAAAATCTACAAAAGATAAGGTTAATACAACGAATATACTACGAGAAATTCTCTATAGGTAAATATGAATCAATAAAATAAACCACAGACAAAATCTGTGGTTTACTATATTTATAATTTAATTATCAAATTAAATATGGATCACTTCTCCATAAGCAGCAGCAGCAGCTTCCATAATTGCTTCGGATACTGTTGGATGCGGGTGAATTGATTTGATGATTTCATGACCCGTAGTTTCCAGTTTTCTGGCAACCACCGCTTCAGCAACCATATCGGTAACTCCTTCACCAATCATGTGGCAACCTAACCATTCTCCGTATTTAGCATCAAAAATAACTTTGATGAAACCATCTGTATTTCCGTTAGCCGTTGCTTTTCCGCTTGCAGAAAGAGGGAATTTCCCTACTTTGATTTCGTAACCTTTTTCTTTAGCCTGCTTTTCGGTAAGCCCTACAGAAGCCACTTCAGGATGACAGTATGTACATCCCGGAATATTGCCATAATCGATTTTCTCTACGTGCATTCCTTTGATTTTTTCAACACAGGTAATTCCTTCCGCAGAAGCAACGTGTGCTAAAGCCTGAGTTGGAATGATATCACCAATCGCATAATAACCCGGAACTGAAGTTTCATACCATTCGTTTACCAAAACTCTTCCTTTGTCTGTCTGGATTCCCACTTCTTCAAGACCGATATTTTCAATATTTGCGGCAATACCAACAGCAGATAATAATATATCAGCTTCAAGAGTGATATTTCCTTTAGCAGTTTTTACGTTAGCTTTTACACCTTCTCCGCTCGTATCAACACTTTCCACAGAAGCATTGGTCATGATCTCGATTCCTGATTTTTTCAGAGATTTTTCTAAATGTTTTGAGATTTCTTCATCTTCTACAGGAACGATATTCGGCATGAATTCCACCACCGTAACTTTGGTTCCCATTGTATTATAGAAATCGGCAAATTCTACCCCAATTGCTCCTGAACCTACAACGATCATAGATTTCGGCTGCTCAGGAAGAGACAATGCCTGTCTGTATCCGATTACTTTTTTACCGTCTTGCGGCAGGTTTGGCAATTCTCTTGAACGTGCTCCGGTAGCAATGATAATATGCGTTCCTGTATATTCGGTTACTTTTCCGTCTTTATCGGTAACGGAAACTTTTTTACCTTTCTGAACTTTAGCAGTTCCTAAAATAACATCAATCTTATTCTTCTTCATTAAGAATTCGATCCCTTTGCTCATTTTGTTGGCAACGCCACGGCTTCTCTGAATTACGTTCGGAAATTCAAAACTACCTTCTACTTTATTCAAGCCATAATCCTCCGCGTGATTAATATAATGAAAAACCTGAGCAGATTTAAGCAAAGCTTTCGTAGGAATACATCCCCAGTTAAGGCAGATTCCTCCCAAACTTTCTTTCTCGATAATTGCAGTTTTGAAACCCAATTGTGCCGCTCTGATTGCAGTAACATATCCACCGGGACCACTTCCGATGACAATAATATCGTAATTCATTAGTTTAAAATTTTATGCGAATTTAAGGAAAAATATTGGATGTACAGCGTTTCCTGCTATACAACATAGATTGGAATACATAGATTATGTCTTTATTAAAACAGAAAAAGAAGAACACCTTAGCATTCTCCTTTTTGTATTATTATTTTAATTTTTCTAGTAGCTCTTCAAAGCGTTTTTCATTTTGATGATCTTGATGCATGAGATACCCTCCATACGATTCCGCTTACATCATCGGCAACAAGCATGGATCCGTCAGCAAGCTGAAGTACACCAACAGGCCTTCCGTAGACGTCTCCTTTTGCTTCATTGGCGATAAATCCTGTAAGGAAAGGCTGATACGGACCAGAAGCTTTACCACCTGCAAAAGGCACGAATGCGACTTGGTAACCCACCAGCGAAGACCGGTTCCATGATCCATGCTGTCCGATAAAAGCTCCGTTCTTATATTTTTCAGGAAACTGATTTCCGGTATAGAAGGTAAGCCCCAAAGATGCGGTATGGCTTCCCAGCGGAACATCAGGAACAATAGTTTTTGCTACCAGATCAGGTTTTTCTCCTTTCCTTCTGGGATCTTCATTTTTTCCGAAATAGGCGTAAGGCCATCCGTAGAATGCATTCTGTTTTACGCTCGTCAGATAATCCGGAACCAGCTCGTCGCCCAATTCATCCCGTTCATTCACAACCGTCCAGAGTTCACCGGTCACCGGATTCCAGCTCATGCCAACAGGATTTCTCAGACCGGCAGCATAAATTTTTTCTCCGCTACCATCCGGATTTACTTCAAGAATATTGGCTCTTCGTACTTCATTTTCCATTCCGTTTTCGCCGACATTACTTCCGGAACCGACACTGATGTAAATTTTAGACTGATCTTTACTGGCAATTAAATTTCTTGTCCAGTGGTTATTATATCCTCCGGCAGGAAGGTTTACGATCTTTTTTCCGGCAGCCGTAATTTTCGTGTCTCCGGTTTTGTAAGGATATACCCAAAGTCCATCGGTGTTGGCAACGTAAAATTTGTCTTTGATGATGAGCATTCCGTAAGGCTGTTTAAGCTTATCCAAAAATACGGAGGAAGATTCGGGAACGCCGTCTTTGTTTGCATCGCGGTACAATATAATTCTGTTAGCCGATTTACCGCCGACTTCAGCATCGCTTTTTCCGCTGATATCATTTTTAATTTTCTCTGTTGTAGTGCGTTCGGAGTTGGAAAGAACAACAAAAACATCTCCGTTTTCAGCCTGGATCATATTTCTCGGGCTTTTTATATTTTCTGCAAAACGAGTAACGGTAAAACCTTCCGGAGCAACAGGTGTTTTTCCTTTTGGCCAGCCGATTACATTGCTGAATTTGTTTTTGGAATTTTTTTCATCCGGAGCCGGCAATTTCAATGTATCCGTTTCTGTAACAACTTCTTTCTGAGCTGAAGTACTTTCTTTTTTATTTTCTTTACAGCTGAATAGAGTTAGTGCTAAAACTGGTAAAAGGTAATTTTTCATAAATTATAAGGTGATGTTGATTTCTAACTGGCTTGCAAAAAGTGTTCCTTAGAGAACTGTTATAATGCTTCTGATGTATTTAGAATTTATGATTATTGAAAATCAGATTCAGCTGACTACAAAAGCTTTTAATTCAGCTAATTTTCCATTCTCGAATCTCCAAACATCGCAATATTCATAATCTATCCAATTGGCATTTTCTTCCAACAGACTGATTGTGCCTGTAGCAGTCAAATAATCACCTTCTTCAATCATTAATTTAACTTCAAATTTCGGAGGTTCTTTATATGCTTCGGCCATATAGGCTCTCACTTCATCAATTCCTTTAAGAACGCGGTCTCCTACAAAAGTCCATTGGGTGTCTTTTGTGCAAAAGTTCAAAAACCCTTCATGGTCGCCTGCCGCAATACAGGCATTAGCTTTCTGCAATATCAGCTTTAAATTCATTGTATTTATTTTTAGTGTTGTGCAATTAAATTCGATCATATTGCTGCTAAAAATGTGCCGTATACATTTATAATGTTAATAAATACTATGGCTTTACAAATGAACGTTCAATATGTTTGGCCTTATTATCCGAGATATTCATCATATTAAATATTAAGGTGAAAATTTTTATGACACATAGTTATATAAGTTTAATTACCTTTTTGAAATATTTTAGATCACATCAGCAAAAAATCAAATATTTTTAAGGAATGAACTCTTTTCAAGGCTTGTATCTTCAGAAATTACAGCGTATACATTAAATTTTCAAATGCAGATTCCACTGTTGGACAGGAAAATTCGAAACCGTTTTTAATTAATTTTTCAGGATAAACATTACGGCTTTTTAATAATAATTCGGTTTCGGTTTTTAGAAATACGGAAGCTATTTCCAGTTGCCATACCGGTGCATTTAACCCAAAAGGTACTTTTATTACTTTTCTTAGTTTCATCATGAAATCTTTATTGGCTAATGGGTTGGGAGCGGTTATATTAATCGGGCCGGAAATATTTTCATTTTCCATAATAAATTCAACAGCTTTGCAAAAATCATCAATATGAATCCAGCTTACATGCTGGTTTCCCCTCCCCTGCTTTCCGCCTAATCCAAGTTTTGTAAGCATTTTTAATTTAGGGAAAGCACCGCCGTTATTGCCTAAAACAATGGAAGTTCGCAAAGCAACTTTTCGTATATCTTCATTTTTTATTTTAAAAAATTCTCTTTCCCAGCTTTTGCAGATATTCATTGAAAAGTCATCGCCAATGATGCCTTTTTCTTCTGTGTTTAATTGTTTTTCAGAATGAACATATATGGTTGCCGAACTGGCGTTGAGCCATATTTTGGGTTTATGGGTGCATTCATCAACAGCCTGCTGTAAAATTTTCGTACTGTTGATTCTTGAAGAATATATTTCCTGTTTATTTTTATCGGTATATCTGCAATCGACAGATTTTCCTGTGAGATTGATTAGCACATCGGAGTTTTCGAGGATATTTTTCCATTCTCCTAACGTTTTAGCGTTCCAGGATATTTCGTTTTGGCGTTTTGGATTCCGGGTTAAAATATAGACCTTATTTCCTTTTTCAGTAAAATATTTTTCGAGGTTTTTACCGAGAAAGCCGGTTCCGGCGGCGATGATTATTTTCATTTTTTGATTTTTTGATTTATTTTTATAACTAAGATGCTTCGACAAGCTCAGCATGACATCGCTAATACTAAACGTTTCGACGCTCGCTTCGCTCGCGCTTCTGTTTATTTTCTGCGGTGAATTTTATCAATTTATTTCTCTCTAAAAGAAATTTTTCCATGTAAATTTTGAGAAACAACGTGTCGAAAATTTTTCCTATGATGCCGAAGGGGGAATGAAATTCGAAAATATCTGTCATAATTGTGTTTTTACCTTCCTGCCTGAAAATATGCTGATGTTTCATGGATTTAAAAGCACCTTTCAACATGATGTCTGTAAAATGATGAGGATTGTTCATGGCGACGATTTTTGTAGTCAGGGTTTGATAGATTCCCAGATGTCTGGCTTTCCAGGTTACCGTTTCACCTTCTTCAATGAGTCCTGAAATTCGTCCTGCAATTGCTTTTTCGCCTGTTTTAAAAGTTGATTTCTGATGCAGATCAATGTCTCTTGATAAATCGAAAACGGTTTGGATATCGGCTTCAATGGTGGTGTCTAAATAAATTACTGACATTTTACAAGGTATTTTTATTAGTTTTTAAAGTTTCATCCAGATTAAAATGGCTAAAACAGTTATTCGGAAAACGATCTATGAAATTGTCGGAAGAAGGTTTTAAAGGTTTAAAAAATCTCCTCGTGTTCTTTTGTTTTGCACTTTGAATGTAAAATACATCCAGATTTTAAATAGTAATGTTTTCATTTTTTGTTATTTTATCTTTGTTCATGGCATGTTTACGGCCTTTCAGGAAAAGCAGCAGATTCAGGAGCATCATAACTCCCAGGTATATTGAGAATTTACCGATCTTTTCACTCATGTCTACTACAAGACTTTCTAAAGTTTCTATTCTGTAGAATTCTATGATGCACAGTGCAAAGCCAATGTTCAGCAGGTAGAATCCTATTTTGAGCAGGGAGTTTGTCGCCATAGCGATGTCTTCTTTCTGGTGGAAAATATCAATCATAAAAGTCTTTGAGTTTTTGAACAAAAATTGTGAAACAAAAACGGTAAGTGCAATAACAATAGGCAGATAGATCATGTACGCTGAAAAGTTGTACGTTGCTGTGGTGAGGATTGTTGCTGTCATAATAGTTTTATTTTATGGTTAAATTTTTTCTAAGAAGATAAAGGCTAAAAATATTGATGTAGTGTAACACACAAAGAATCAGCATGATATTTCCAATGCGTACTGCAGTAACTGAAAGAACCTGCTCAAAAGAGGCGATCCTGTCCCAGCTTGTGAGACTAATGGCAATATATCCCAGATTGACAAGGTAATAACAGCCTAAAAGTATTCTGTTGATGGTAAGGCAGAGATTCTTGTCATGAATAAGGTATTCCAGATAAAATTTCCCTGCGTGATAACATCTTCTTCCGACATCAATGGTAATGTACGATGCGGCGGTTAGAAAAATCAGGTATGAAATGATGTTCAACATTTTATAGTTTTTATATTTTCAATAAATTTTGAAAAAAATGATCAAAAAATTATTCTGTAATGTGTGGTTGTAAAGATTCAATCAAATGAAATCCGTAAGCGATATAATAAATATTGAACAGAACTCCTCCAATTCCCATAAAGTATAATATCGAATCTCTATTGGAATCTGAAGAAAATACAGCTACAAAATAAATAATTACGAAAAATAAAATAACACCGAAAAGATAGTATTGATGAAATTTACTTTTACTAATCAAAATTCTTAATAAAAAACCTAATAGATTTGACACACCAACAAAGAAAAGCGCGATGAAAAATTTTGCAATAGGCTTTTCGTTATAGTCTAAACAAATATATACAAGGCCAGCAAGGCTTACCATTGCCTGGAATATTGTCTCTGCTTTTAAAATCTTTAGTTTCATGATATATTTTTTAATGTTATTATATTTTCAATAATTTTTGAAAGTTTATCTGAAATAAAAAAGGAATAATTCCTTTTTATGATAATTTATTTTGCGATTCTTCACATTGCTTTGCTATGTTCAGAATGACAGAGTACTATTTCAGTAAGTTGGTTATTTTTCCTACCAGCCAGTGATCGTCGCTTTTTATTGCCAGATCCATGATATTGTTTATTTTTCCTGTTACGGAACTGAAATCGTCCATTAACTTAATGAATTCTTTTGCTCCTTCGGAATCCTTATCTTCAATATTTTTCAATTCTTCCAAAAAAGAAATAACCGGCTCAATCTCTCTTTTTCTACGTTCTTTTGTAATCTGCTTAAATAAAAACCAAACATCTTTTTCAGCGACAAAATATTCTTTGCGGTCACCTTTTATAAACTCTTTCCTTACGATTCCCCAGTCCATTAAAGCGCGGAGATTCATGTTGGCATTCCCCCTCGAAATTTCGAGCTGCTCCATCACCTCATCGGTAGAAAGCGGTTTTCCGGTTGCCAAAAGCAAGGCATGAACCTGCGCCATGGTACGGTTAATCCCCCAATTGGTCGCAAATGTACCCCAGGTCTGAATATATTTTTCTTTGGCTTCTGAAAGTTTCATCTTTAATTTTATTTCTGTTACAAATGTAATTATATTTTTTGAATTTTCAATAATTTTTGAAAATTAATTTTAATAAAAACAGACATCCCTTTTGAGAATGCCTGTAGAATCTAATTTTAATTTACTTAATAATTGCTTTGTATTCTTTAACCAAATCTAAAAATCCGCTTCTGTAACCATCTTTATCTTCTCCTTTATTTTCCTTTGCCAATTTTTCAATTTGTGTTAAATCTTTCCCTGCGATGAATTTAGAATCCCTTAAAACCAAACCAAACCAGGCTACCGAACATGCAAATCTGAAATCTTTACCGGGCTGCTGAGCTAAAGAATTTTGTATGGTATGAAGAATTTCCGAACTTTTCATCCCCTCCGGTTTCTTATATCTAAATTTTATAGTTCCTAATTCGTTTCCAACATTATGACTGTCCGAAGCCACAGTATACTTAAGCTTATTTTGTTTCGGTAAAAATTTAGAATTGACATGAGCCGGAATTATTTCGTACAAAGCAGTTACGGTATGCCCGCTGCCCAATTCTCCGGCATCAATTTTATCGTCTAAAAAATCTTCATTTCTAAGTTTTCTGTTTTCATATCCAATAAGTCTGTATGCTTTTGCATACTTAGGATTAAACTCAATCTGAATTTTTACATCCTTGGCAATGGTGTAAATATTTCCGGCAAATTCTCTTCCCAGAAACTTATGGGCTTCCTTAATATCATCAATATAAGCATAGTTTCCGTTCCCTTTATCGGCAAGGGTTTCCATTCTGTTGTCTTTATAATTTCCCATTCCGTAACCAAGACACGTAAGAAAAACTCCGGATTTTCTTTTTTCTTCAATCAGGCTTTCAAGATCAGCTTCCGAAGAAACACCTACATTAAAATCCCCGTCGGTTGCCAAAATCACGCGGTTATTTCCGCCTTTTATAAAGCTTTCCTGCGCCAGCTTGTAAGCAAGTTCAATACCTTCTCCGCCTGCTGTACTTCCGCCTGCATTCAATTTGTCCAGCGCTTCAATAATCTTTTGTTTCTCGGAAACGGAGGTAGAAGGAAGCACAATACCGGCGCTTCCGGCATAGGCCACCATGGCTATTCTATCTATTGGCCTCAGTTGATCCAGTAAGATTTTTAAGGAAGATTTTAACAGCGGCAATTTATTTTCGTAAGCCATAGAACCTGAAGTATCAATCAGGAAGACAATATTGGAAGGCGGAAGATTATTCATCGGAATATTTTTCCCTTTCAAGCCTATTTTAAGCAACTGATGACCGGAATTCCACGGACTTTCCCCTAATTCTGTATTGATGGAAAAAGGCTGGTTGTTTTTTGGCTGAGGATAATCATAAGTGAAATAATTGATCATCTCTTCTACTCTTACAGCGTTTTTATCGACCCTGCCAAATTCTATCATTCTTCTTACATTGGAATACGATGCATTATCCGTATCGATAGAAAATGTTGAAAGCGGCTGGTTTTTTGTTAATTCGAACGGATTTTCAACCAGAGCGTTGTATTCTTCATTATTGTAATTCACTGCTTCATTCATTTTTTTTTCGTCCGTTCTCTGAATTGTTGCATGAGTATCGTAATGCCTTAAAGAGTATGACGGACGAATGGAAGATTCAACCTCCATAGCCACCATTGCTTTTGGTTTCGGGCAGCCATTATATTCCGGCATTCCGGGAACGGTGGGACAGGCATCGTCCTTATCAAGAATTCCGTCTCCATCAGTATCCGGCCACGGACAGCCGTTATTTTCACGGGGTCCGGCAACTGTAGGGCACGCATCATCTTTATCAATGATTCCGTCTCCATCGGTTTCAGGAAACGGACAGCCGTTATTTTCTACAGGACCGGCTATTTCAGGACATTGATCTTTAGTGTTTTTAATACCGTCCTGATCTTTATCTTTTTGAATGCTTATTTTTTCTGAATTTTTCTGCTGATCTGTTGCTGTTTTGGTGCTACAGGCCATCAATCCTAAAGCAAATATCGTAGTTCCTAATTTTTTCATGTTTATTGTTTCTGAATTTTATCACTTTTCTTTCACTCTATTTTAAAGATGCAGATTTTCGGAAAAGTTTCAGCTGAGAAGAAATATTTTTTTACTTCAGGGTTGAATTTTTGCTTTTACCCCTTCATTCCAATGCTTCTTTTCGGGCGTATAATAGAGATACACATTGCTGGCTTTACCGGTATATTCTCCGGCAAATTCCACTTTAAGATCGAGGTTTATCGTTTTTGTTTCATTGGCGTTGAAATGTTCCCAATACAAAACCAGATAATTATCAAAAATTTCAAAATAAGAAAACTGTTTTTTATCCAGCAAGTCTTTTAACAAAGCATTTTGTAAAGTTAGTCCCGCCGGAATTCCGATTTTTGCGGTCACCATTGGAAGTTCATTATTTATTATATTTGAGACCGCTACAGTCATTCTGTTCGTATCTCCTGTTTTTGCTGTTTCAGACTTTAATGATGTGGTTATTGTTACCGGAATTTCTGCATTTTCCGGGGCTTTTAAAGTATAATATCCATAATCCAGTTTGTAAGGAAGGCCTTTTCCTGAAGGATAATTGATGCTAATGAGATTTTTTCCGGTTTTATAAGCAGAAACTAATGAATTATTTGCTTTAACCTCTGCATTGTTAATTGTTATGAATGGTTTTTCTGTTCCGTACAGCTTTTCGTTTTCAGCAAAGAATTTAGATAGTGCTTCCAAAGCTAATGTTGTTGCCTGAGTTGATCCAAAACCATAATAACCATTAGAATTAATCAGCTCATCGGCAATTTCCGTTAATTTCAGCATATTCGCATTTTTATCTTTCTGTAAAGCCATAAGGTACAGCGCTATTGTTTCCGAGTTTGCAGAAAATCCTCCGGAACCCGTAAAAGTAATTTTTGTTTTTATATTTCTTTCATTAAACTGCTTATTGAGAATTTCAATGAGCTTCTGATGTTCATCGTTCTTGTCTAAATTGGCTGCAATATTGGCCATTAAAGCCAGCTGATAAGAATCTTTTGCTGCCAATGCCCGTTTAAGGCTTATTTCATAAGCATCATCAAGGTTCCGGATTCCGGTTTTTGATAATGCATATAAAACATACATATTCCTCGACCATGCAAAATCTGAAAAAACATCATTCCTTTCATAATTTCTTTTTACTTCAAAAATTCCGTTTTGGTTCTTTTTTGATATGATAAATGCTGTAAGATCCTGAATAATTTTAGGTTCAATGTTTATATATTTTTTTAAATCTTTAAATTCAAGCAACGCAAAAGCAGAAAGAGCCACATCCGATTCAGAAGATCCGAAATAAGAAAACCCGCCATCCCGATTTTTGTAGCTCAGCATTTTCTGAAATCCTTTCCTGAGATTTCTGATTACCTGCGCTTCCGTTTCAGGAGTGATTTTTTTGCTCTGCCTTAAATAATCCAGCACAAAAATATTGGGATAAACTGTGGATGAAAGCTGTTCAAAACATCCGTGAGGTTCCTTTTTCAAGCGTTCAATATCTTCAAACATCTGCAATGCGCTGTTTTCGTACACATAATAGGAAGAATAGAAGCTGCCGTCAATAAAATCGGAAATGTTGATGCTATTATCTTCAGTTTTATTATTAATTATTGAATAATGATGCGGAAACCCTTTTTCTTCTACTTTAAAAGGCAGAATCATTGTTTCCCTGAAATCTCCTGATCTGATAGTAAATTGTATGTTTGAGGCAATTACTTCATTTGTGCGGATTTTCACAAACAACTTTCCGGATTCCAGAGGTTTTAATGTAATTGTACTATCGGATTCCACAAGGCTGACACGATTCGGAACAATAACATCCATGCTCATTTTCCTGGTTTCCGGGGAATTGTTTTTAACGACCACCGGGATAATCATCTCATCTGTTCTGGTTACATATTGAGGAAGTTTGGCATCAATGGAAATAAGACTTTGTGCGGCATACGTTGTTTCATTACGCCCTACTAAACCTGAAGAGGAAATTCCTTCCGTCATAATTCTGAAAGCAGAATTGGCATCGGAGTTATAAAATTCAACCTGCGCTTTTCCGTCTTTTCCTGTTTCCACAACAGGATTCCAGTAAAGCGTTTCGCGGTAATCGTACCGGTATGCTGTATGGGTGGTTGTATACACCGGGTAAGAAAAACGTCTCGTGTAGTTGTAAGAAGCCAGGCTATCGCCCGGAACATTCAAAACTGCGTAATATGATTTTGGCGTAACATCAAATTTAATATTCGAACGGTTATTTTTGTAAGAATTGATGATGATCACTCCATTTGCGGCTCTGTTTCCGTAAATGGATGTTGCGGCTGCATCTTTTAAAACCGTCATACTATTGATGTCATTCGGGTTAATCTTTGTCTTAAAATTTTCTACAGGGACACCGTCAACAATATACAAAGGGGTTCTATTGGCTAAAGAAGTATTTCCTCTGATCTGCACATTGATGTAGCCTCCCGGCTGACCTGAAGGTGAAACTACAATTCCTGCGGCTTTTCCGGATAATATAGAAGATAACTCAGGAGTGCCGAATTCATTGTTTTCAACAATATTAGATGCAACAGTACTATATTTTTTTGCCAGGGTCTGCGAATAACCCAGCATAACAACTTCTTCAATTTTTTGTAATTTCACCGTATCACTTGTGCTGTGAGTTTTATTTTCAGTGGAAATTTTTAATTTTTCTGCTTCACCCTCAGATAATGTTTTCTCTTCTTTTAAAGTTTCTTTTACAATCTCTTCAACGTCTACATGATGTATTGTTTTTTTGTCTAAAGGATTTACAGGTAGTTTATAAGATAAAATACGAATTTTAACCTGCTGTTTCGGCCGGTGAGATTTTGCAATCAGTTTCTGGGAATATTTCCTGCTTAAATCAGAAAAATAAAACAAACCGTCTTCAGAAGTTGCCTGTTTCAGGATTATACTGTCCCTTACCAGGAATACATCGGCTTTTACAGGATTCCCATTTTCATCTTCTACAATTCCGTATACGGGATTTTTCTTTTCCGGAAGATACTTGTATTTCTTTTTCTGAATAACTTCGGGAATCATTTCAAAATATCGATAGCCGTTGGTAAGCATTACCAGATCTAGGCTTTTAATCCTTTTATCTTCTTTTTTATCGAAATAAAACTGCGGCCTTTCAATTTTTCCTTTCAATTCAGAATCCAGGAGCAGCCAGGAAATAATATGATTTTGCTTGTCGTCTGCGTAGGTCCATAATTTATCATCGACAACACTTAGCGCTACATTTGCCGGAACAGGACGATTATTTTCGTCCGTAGTTTCAATATGGAGAACAACTTTCTCACGCGGAAGATAATTTTGTTTTACAGGTTTTACTTTTATATTCACCTGCCTGTTTTCATTCGTGAAAATAATACGTTCTGCCAACGGAATATTGTCTTCATAAACCGTGAATCTGCAGATTCCAGCCGGAAGATCATTTTCGGGTATTTCCAGTTGGGTTATTTCATTTTTTACCGGGATTATTTTATGATAAATTTCTTTTTCTCGAAAACTCCCTCTCAGGGTAATTTCCTTTTCTTGCGTTGAAATAATTTTAAAATAAATCTTACGGTTTTGTTTATTCACGTTAAAGATAATGCCCTCATCTTTCGCAGCAGGAAACTGATAAACTGCGGAAATGTTTTCGGGCCTAAGAACTTTTGCATAATAATTCTCACCTCTTTTTGGTGTAAAATAAAAATTCCCCATCCCGAAATTATATGCTGCCGTTTCTGCAACTTTTTGATGATTCCGGTTGAAAATTTCCAAAATAGCGTCAACCGGTTTTTCATATGCATCCAGAATTTTAAAAGCAATATTCTGTTCAATTCCGTTGACAAGGGTTCCGCCTTCTGGCATAAATTTTACATCGAGATTATTCAGAACAATTGGGATATTCCGGGAAATTGATTCGGTAAATCCGTCGAAATTGATTTTAATGGTTAGCAGCGCATCAGAAGATTTTAAAACAGCCGGAAGCCTGAATTTAAGTTGATTTTTCCCTTCTTTATCTGTTATCAGTTTTCCCTCTGAAATCTTTTCACCGTTGTGCATTACCGTGTAATCTCCTTCGTAAAAGGGAATCGGGAGATTGCTGAGGCTTCGCATTGAAAAGTTGGCAAGAACCTCATCTCCTGCTCCGTATCCTTTTTTGGGAAATTCCAGTTTCATCAGAATTCTTGGCGAGACAATTTTCTGAAGCGTTATTTCTTTCTCAAAGGCATTTTTTCCGTCTTCATTCTTCATCCAATTAGTGAAAGCGCGCAATTTGTATATTCCGCCTTTCATCTCGCTGTTAAAGTAAAAGTATCCTTCAGAATATCCGTTTATAATTTCATATTTAGCTTTTTTCACTACGCTTCCGCCGGGATCAACGAGTTCAAAATTTACTGCTTTGCTTTGATCTGCGGGAAGATTATTTTCTGCTTTTACCGTGTAAATTTTAAAGTACATTTCCTCACCGGGTTTATAAAAAACATGGTTGGTCTGGATGTACGTTTTTTCCTTTTCGAAATTTTTAAATGATTCCTGAGCTTTTGAAAGAGATGCAAAAGCCAGAAAAAATAATCCTAAAATAGATGTTGTAACCTTAAAATTCATACCTTAAAATTGAAATGAAACCATACAGCCAAAAGTTTTATAAGAAGGAAGGTTAAAAAAATCCAATCCTCTTCCGTTATCTGTGTCATAAAAATTCTGGTTAGAATCTGCACCCTGATTGGCCTGCCAAAGAATAATATTGTTGACGTAAAAAGTAATATCCAGCGCTCTTTTAAATTTTCCGACATCAAATTTTGCCGTTAAAGAAATTGTATTGATTCTTATATAATCGGCTTTCTGAACATAATTTTCCGCAACTCCCAGGTAGCCATACCGCACCCATCTGTTTTGCGAAACATCCTGACCCGGATCGTAAAAATCAACAGGTACCTGATTGGTATTTCCTGCTGCATTTACTCCCTGAAAAATATAGTTTTTAATATTCCTTTCATCTCCTGAGGTTTTAGAGCGACCGTAATAATCGAGCACTGCCTGAGTACCGTTCCATAGCTGGCCGCCTTTTTTCCATTCCCAGTTAAGATCAAGAGAAAACATTTTATAGCTGAAGTTATGGTTGAATTTCACCACAAAATCGGGCGTAGGATCTGCGATAATTTTCATTCCCTCCGCTTTTTCAGGATATCCCGATTCATCAATAATTATTTCTCCATTGGCATTCGTTTTAAAATAGCTTCCCATTACGGCTCCTACAACCTCACCTTCTGAAATTGTTTTGTAAATATCCCTGAATCCTGAAACTGCAAGATGATTATACCCCAAATCTACCCTGTCTACCACATCCCGGTATTTGAAAAATGAAGCTTTCTGGCTCATCCTGAAATCCTGACCTAAATAGATATTTTCATAAAAAAAATTTATTTCATATCCGCTGTAGGTGTGATCTGCAAGATTTTTCAGCTTTAACAGGTTATTCTGAAAAACAGGAAAAACATCGTTGTTTATTTTGCGGCTAAAATATTCTGCCTCAACGCCTAAATTGTTTCTGGATGTAAGCCTGAAACCAGCTTTCCATTCTTTTAAATCTATATTCGACAGATTATTATAGCTTTCAGCCTCCTGGAGTGGAAAATACTCGCTTGAACTCTGAGCATTAAAAAAAGTTGTTGCATAAGAAGCATAGGATCTCGTGATTTCCGGCTCGGAACTCTGCTGTGTATAGGTTCCCAAGATTTTAAAATTAATATGATGCAGGTTGAAAATATTGACGAAGGTAATATATGCAGCTGCTTTAGGAAGGAAATAGTTATTCTTCAATGAAGTATTAGAAATATAGAAAGAATTTCCTATATTTATTCCCATCTCAAAATCATTGTAATCTTCATAATTCAGTTTGTACTCAAAAATATAATCCTGTGAAGTTCTTTGATAAGCATACTTTGTATTTATCAGGCTGTTATAAATCTCTGATTCGTGATTGTTAATGATTTGATTAAAGCTAAAAGTATTTCTCCAGTCACCTTCACCGGGGCTGTATGTTAAGAAAATATTAGAATTGTACAGCCTGTTGTTCTGTATCCGCTCACTCCTTAAACCGTATGGAAATCCTGAAGTGGAAGGCTTATATTGATCTAAATTACTAAATACATCATTTTCGTAGGACTGAGCAATGCTAAACCTGATATAGTTCCAATTTCTTACAATGGCACCATTGAACTGCCTTCTTTTAGTACTGTAATTATATTTGTTGTTCTGGAAAAATAAAAATCCTGGATTATCTGCCAGCTGACCATAACTTCTCTGCAAACCGTTTGGTAAAAATGCGTCTTGTTTATTTGAAAAAGAAGCAGGCGTAAGTAGGGAATTCTGATATGCCCTGTTGAAGAGCCCTATCCTGTTGGAATTTGTTGCTTTATTTTCGTCGTAACTGAACACAAAATTTAATGAGAATTTTAAAATTTTTGAGCTTAGCTTTGTCTTCAATGAATTGAGAATACTATACTGAGCAATGAAATAGGCTTGGTCTTTTTGCTGTCCCAGTTCCAAAGAGATCCGGAACAAATCATCATATTTGTATTCATTGCTTTTGATAAATGCACTCAATCTCAGTTGATTATTATAACCAACGGTTGTTTTGAAAATATCATTTTGATAAGCTTTTGCAGCAAAATTTCCGTCTGTTAGGGGAATTAACTTTCCATTCTCATCATATTCATACGGCTGATTATCAAACTGCAAAGTAGAAATATCCGGTCCGAAGCTGAACATTTCGCCCGTTTCGGGACCTTTCCAAATTAATTTCCCGGCTTCAGACCTTCCCTGTACATACTGGTTTTGAGTTTCCGGAACAGAATTTCTGTTTTTCACATCCACGGAAGTGGTAAAGCTTCCATTAAACAGCAATAACTTTTGTGAACGCATCTTTAATTTGAAATGATCTTTACTCACTTCTTTTAGCTTTCTTACATCGTAAAAACCGGAATTGGCCGTTACCCTCTGGCTGGATTTTTCAATACTAAACTCATCTTTCAGATCTCTGAAAATCAAACTATCATAATCTTTGTTCTGAATATTCTCAGTGTTTTTTTTCTCAACCCGACTTTCCAGGATCGATTTCAGCTCCTGCGGATAATAAACTACTGCTTTATTTTTCCCGTTATTCCACACCAGAGTATCATATTGTTTTGCTGCAATGATTGCAAAACCTTCTTCATCTGTGAACTCATAAACGCCGCTGTTTTTATTCAAAACTTTTAAAAAATTCTGTGGTTTTTCTTTTTCATTCAAAAAAATCCGGGAATCATACAGCTGCGAATTCTGACCGGAAAAATAATTCACGGCAAGCAAAAAGGGTAAATAGTAAACCTTATTCATGGTTTTTGTTATTAAATTTGAAAAAGAAACTTGTCTCTAGTTCCTTTTCAGATGTATGATGAATGGTTATCAGCTTCCAAAAAAACTTAAAGTTATTTTTCAGGGGCTTTCCCTTGCATAAGCTTTTTCAGCCTTTGCTGTTCGGTTTTAGAAATATCTCGGGTGATAACGACTATTAAGCCATTTTTTGCCTTGCCACCAAATAAGCCGCCTGCTTTTTCTTTACTGATCACAGAAATATTATCAATTTTTGAAGGCTCTATCTTTTTGAGGGTTTCGATATCGGAAACTGCGCCGTTGATAACAACCAAAGGTTCGGCTCCCGGCTGGGAATCGGCCTGATATCCCACAGAGATATCCACTCTTCCCGAACCTGATGCTCCCGATATGGAATTAATGGTGAGTCCGGGAGCAAATCCGTTCAGAGAATTAACAGGCTGTTTTTCACCCAGTAAAGTTATTTTGCCACCATTTAATGCAACAGGCTTATACTCTTTTCTGAAAGATTTTTTATAAAGAATTTCAGGTTCTTTTCCTTTTTCTTTAGGATTGAATGACAGCTCGGGATATACATAGTCTGCCGTATCTGCAATTTTGTTAAGGTCAGAAATTTTCTTATTGGCAGCCATTGCATTCATCGAAGCTTTCTCTTTTTTAATACCCATTGCAATAACTTCTTCGATATTCTGCCTTTTGATGCTGTCCATCATCGCTCTATCTTCCGCAATCTTTAGTCCATTATTACCAAAAGACGGTGAAGATGCTATTTCGTAAGCTGGTGGTATCAAAGAAGGAGCGTAAAGTTCAGGTGTTTCATTTCGGGCTAATTTTACAGCGGTATATGGAACTATTGCTTCTTGAATATTGGCTTTTACAGTACTATCAGTCCTTTGAATCTGCTCAGAAATCTTCGGAGAAGAAATTTTTTCAGTTACTTTGTTTTTAGCGATTACCGCTTCATTAATCGTTATATTATCTGCTGTTGAGGTAAAATAAAAAATTCCGGAAGCGATGAGCATGCTGGCGGCAATTCCATACGGAAGCCATGCAGCGACTATTCTCTGTTTTCTTTCTTCTCTCTGATCCAGCTTTTCTTCAACTTTAGCCCAAACTTTATCAAACCCCGGAAAGGTTGCAGGTTCTTCTAAAGACTGGGAAGCCTCGTTGAACGTTTTATCGATATCGTGATTATTTTCCATTGTTGTAAAGTTTAAACATTTTGATTCACCAGAAGTTCCTGAAGTTTTTTTCTTGCAAAATTGAGCTGAGATTTTGACGTGCCCTCGCTGATTGAAAGCATAACCGCTATTTCCTTGTGAGGGTAACCTTCAATCGCAAAAAGGTTGAAGATCGCCCTGCAGCCTTCCGGAAGAAAGTTAAGGAGATGCAGAATATCCTTTTCAAAAGAAACATGCTCACCTGACACCTCGGAACCGACAGGATGATTTTCTTCTAATGAAATATGCAGATATTTTGTCGCCCTTAGTTTTTGCAGGCATTCGTTAACCGTTATTTTTCTGGCCCAGGCTTCAAAAATATCCGGGTTTTGGAGCTGATCTATTTTGGTGAAAATTTTATAAAATGTATCTGCCAGTGCTTCCTCAATATCTTCATCATTTTTAAGATACCGTCTGCACACCGAATATAATTTTCCCGCCATCTTTTCATAGACTTTCCGCTGTGCATTGCGGTCTTTCCGCTGACATTGTAGTAGTAACTCTCGATCCATAATCAGGCTTTATATCTATACAGATGCAGAAAGTTTTAAAAAGGTTGGAAACATGGCTAAAACTTTTTTTGAAAAGTAATGAAATCTTATGAGTGAGGCAAACGAAAGCACCTTATATAACGGAGAATTTATGATAAATTCCCCACGGATCACGCAGATTTGCACAGGTTGCTTTATTTAAAAGTTATTGATATAAATTCATGGAAGCATTTAAACTAAATTATAATCTCCCGATTTGATTATTTTTACCACAGATTTATCAGTGTTTTATTGTTGAAAGTTACAATGAAAACCTTCTACCTTAGCCGTGATTGAGCGGCATGTTTGAGCTCTTTTTCTGGATTCGGGGGGGGCTTTGCCG
>NZ_JAYLAA010000032.1:0-16116 GCF_035819015.1 Chryseobacterium salviniae
AACATTTAATGTTTAAAGTTTAGGGTTCAAGGTTTAAAGTGTAACAGCAATAAACATCAAACCCGGAACACAAAACCTTAAATGATATACAACCTTTAGGGTGGTTTTAGCGGTGGGGCTCACCTGTTCCCATTCCGAACACAGAAGTTAAGCCCACCAGCGCCGATGGTACTGCTAACGCGGGAGAGTAGGTCGCCGCCAGTTTTTATTCAAACCTCATACAGCAATGTGTGGGGTTTTTTGTTTTATACCGGTAAGAGGTGAGGAAGTAAGAAGTGAGAAGTGAGAAGTGAGAAGTAAGAGGGGGATGTTCAGGGTTCAAGATTTAAGATTCAAGGTTCAAGATTCAAAGTTCAGGGTTTTAAGTTGAAGTTTAAGGTTCAAGGTTCAATCAAGGTTCAGGGTTCAAAGTTTGAAGTTTAAGTTTCAAGGTTTAAAGTTTCAAAGTTTAAAAGTTCAGGGTTTAAAGAAAGGAAATCAATTAGCAGAGCATGGCTTGCTGGAAACGTTTTATCATTACTCATCACTTATCACTCATCACTCATTTACTCATTATCCGGTATCAATTGTCCAGGGGTATAACTTTTTTACCTCTCACCTCTCACTTCTTACTTTCTCTTGACATTTTAGCATCCCATTTAAATATTTATTCCTCAACCTTCTAAATAAGCTTAGTAGTAAATCCAACCCTCGTTTCTTAAGCTAAATTCCGTACATTTGTCTATATAATAAACGATAGATTTGAGTACTTATTTAACGATATTAGGCTTTAACTCTGCAATTCCTACCATCAATTCTTCTCCTACCTCACAATTCCTGGAAATGGGAGAAAGATCTTTTTTGATCGATTGTGGAGAAGGAACACAGGTACAGCTGAGAAAAGCAAAAGCGAAATTTTCAAAAATTAATCATATTTTCATTTCCCATCTCCATGGAGACCACTGTTTCGGGCTTCCTGGTCTTATTGCGTCTTTCCGTCTTTTGGGAAGAGAAATGCCGCTTCACGTGTACGGGCCGAAAGGAATACAAAAAATGTTGGAAACCATTTTTACCATTACCGAAACCCATCGTGGTTTTGAAGTGGTTTATCACGAACTGGATAAAGATTATTCCGAAAAAATTTATGAAGACAATAAGGTAGAGGTATATACTATTCCTCTCGATCACAGGATTTATTGCAATGGTTATCTTTTTAAAGAAAAACCGAAAGAACGACATCTGAATATGCAGGAAATTTCCAAATACAAAGAAATTGAAACCTGCGATTACCATAATATTAAAGCGGGGAAAGATTTTGTACTGAGTGACGGATATGTTCTTAAAAATGAAATTCTCACTACGGATCCCATCCCTTCGGTTTCTTATGCGTTTTGCAGCGATACACGATATCTTGAAAATGTGATCCCAATCATTAAGAATGCTACCGTCCTTTATCATGAATCTACGTTTTTACATGATTTAAAAGAAATGGCAGAGTATACAGGACATACGACAGCATTGGAAGCAGCTATGATCGCCAGAAAAGCTGAAGTAGGAAAGCTTATTTTAGGACATTTTTCAAACAGATATGCAGATCTTACAGTATTTACTGATGAAGCGAGAACCATTTTTCCCAATACTTTCTTACCGAAAGCATTGGAACCTTTAAAAATTTAAAATAAATGACGCTGAAATTTGAAGAGTTAAAAATCTTCCTGGATGAAAAAGCAGACCAGTATAATCATCCGGAATTTATTGAAAATGATCCCATCCGGATCCCGCATCGATTTATCCTGAAACAGGATATTGAAATAGCCGGATTTCTGGCAGCAACCATTTCGTGGGGAAACCGAAAAGCTATTATAAAATCAGCTGAGAAAATGCTTGATATCATGGGAAATGCACCTTATGATTTTGTATTGAATCATTCTGAAAAGGATTTAAAATCCATTCAAGATAAAAGTATTCACCGTACTTTCAATGGGGAAGATTTTACTTATTTCATAAAACAGTTTAAAAGGATTTACCATGAAAATAAAACCCTTGAAGAATTATTCAGACTCAATGACTCGGAAACCAGCTTTCTGCATTCTGTTGAAAGGTTTAGAAACAATTTCTTAGGGACGGAAAAACACAGAAGCCACAAGCACGTAAGCTCACCGTATAAAAATTCGTCTACAAAGAGAATTATTATGTTTCTACGCTGGATGGTGCGGAAGGATAAGCGTGGCGTAGATTTTGGTGTTTGGGAAAATACGGATCAGCAATACCTTTCCATTCCGCTGGATGTGCATACGGGCAATATTTCCCGGAAGTTAGGGCTGATTTCGAGAACTCAGAATGACTGGAAAACAGTAGAGGAACTGGATGCCGTTATCAGGAAATTTGACAAGAAAGATCCTGCAAAATATGATTTTGCACTGTTTGGATTAGGTGTTACGAAAGAATTATTATAAATGCAGAACACAATGAAAAAGTACGAAGAAAGAGCTGAGGCCTTAGAAAAAATCGCAAACGGAATTACATGGTGGATAGGTTCTATACCGTCGCTTATTGTACATACTTTGTTTTTTATGACTTCATTCCTGCTCCCACTGCTGGGCTTGGTAGATTTTGATAAAATGCTGCTGATTCTTACCACAGTAGTTTCGCTGGAAGCTATTTATCTTGCTATTTTCATCCAGATGTCCGTTAATAAAAGCCATGAAAAAATTGAAGATATTCAGGAAGATATAGAAGATATTCAGGAAGATATTGAGGAGATTAGTGAAGATATAGAAGAAATCAGCGAGGATATAGAAGAAATTAATGAAGACATTGAGGATATCCAGGAAGATATTGAGGAAATTAATGAGGAGGAGGATGAAGATGATCACAGCGAGCGTGCCAAGAATGTGATGCTGAAAAGTAATGTGAGTTCAAACAAAAATGAGATCAAAGCATTGAAGGATAAAATCCAGGAGCTTCAGGATAAAATTGATGAACTTAAAAATGAGTAACTTAAAATTATATTTACCGAAATAACTCTACAAAAGTGCAATAAAAATTTAGTCTTTTTTTTGTTATTACAGATATAATATCTGATATATAATAATTTGCTGAAATAGATTAGGCATTTATTGTAATTATTTCATTTCTTATCAAATTTTAATCTAAAAATTATTATTTTTGAACAAACAACAACAAAATGTTAAATTATAGACTGAAAAACTACTTCTTCTTTTTAATGTTGCTTTTGATTTCAGGATCAGCTGCCGGTCAGCATGCATCAAGAAAAAATGGTAAAGTGAAACTGACTTCTGAGAGTATGAAGGCAGGGGCTTTTATCGATGTTAATGCTGCATCTTATCCCGAATCATCATACAGTATACAACAGCTCGTTCAGCAGGTTCTTATCAACGGGACATCAAGCTGTGCAACACCGAATGTAAGTAACGTAACGATAACACCCAATCAGGCGGTAACCAATACCGACAGGTTTTGGGGGTATTTTCATAAAGGAACTACCAATTTTCCTTTTGAAGATGGGATTGTTTTGACAACAGGCTATGCAACACAGGCAGGAAATTCTGCTGTTGCAGGCAATCTTGCCGGTACCATCGCTCCAACGGGAGATGCAGATCTTGCTGCTGCAACCAATACCAATATTAACAATCAGCGTGATGCGGTAGCCCTGGAATTTGATTTCGTACCCAACTCAAATCAGGTTAAGTTTAATTACATTTTCGCCTCTGAAGAATATACCGGGGGTTTTCCTTGTAATTATTCCGATGCATTTGCTTTACTTATCAAACCAGTAGCAGGAGGAGCTTATACGAATGTTGCCATTCTTCCGGGCGGAGCAGGTCCTGTAAGTGTTACGAACATACGTCCTGCAACTCAGTTTGGCGGAGGAACACTAACCTGTGGTGCATTAAATGCAAATTATTTTGCGGGATATAATACCACAAGTATTGAAACCAATTACAATGGAAGGGTAGTGCCTTTAACGGCAATTGCAGATGTAACGCCCGGTGTTGCTTATCATTTTAAAATGGTTCTTGCAGATTACAACGACCAGACTTTAGATTCTGCCGTATTTCTTGAAGGAGGCTCTTTTGATATCGGAATTAAAATTGTAGATGGCAACGGGGTTGTATTGCCGGATACCGTCAATATGTGTGACAATACGCCGCAGGTATTAACAGCTCAGCTAACAGTAGCTCCTGGAATGACCTTCCAGTGGTATAAAGACGGCGTTGCGATTAATGGTGCTACCAATGTTTCTTATACAGCTACGTCACCGGGTGCTTACGAAGTAAAAGTTTCTGTGCCTGGAAATCAGTGTCCCGCTTCTGCCGTAATTACCATCGTGGGAGGAACTACCCCGCCTGCACAGAACGCAACCCTGAAGCTGTGTACCACCCCTTCAGTTTCCACATTTAATTTAAATGATGCAACTCCCCTAATTACCACATCAACAACCGCTGTTGTAAGATACTACGTTAATCAGGCTGATGCCGTTGCACAAAATAATAATTTCCTGAATGGTACTGCAGTTAGCAGTTATAACGGTACCGACGGACAGGTATTGTATGTTGTTGTTTCCAATGGTGCATTCTGTAGTAAAATGGTTACATTAACCCTGAGAAAAGAAGCAACGCCAATTGCACAGCTTACTGCTACTAAATTAAGATTATGTGTAGGAGAATCTACTACTCTTACAGCAGCCAACGGTGCTACTTACGAATGGGTAGGAATGGCTGCTACGGGTGCTACAATGACGGTTTCTCCAACCCAAACTACTACGTATTCTGTTTATGCTATCGGAACACAAGGATGTAAGTCGCTGCAGCCAGCATCTATTACAATAGAAGTTGTACCGGCTATCACTTCCAATCTTACGGGTGGTATGATCTGTGAGGGCGATGTAATAACCCTGGACGCTGGATCCGGACCGAATTATACCTATTTATGGAATACAGGTGATACGTCGCAGACAATTTCTGTAGGAACACCGAGAGCATATTCTGTAACAATCAATAATGGTGTTTGTTCAAAAGTATTTACAACGCAGGTAATTCAGGCTATTATTCCTGAAATTATCAATGTGAATTATAGTGAGAACGGAACCATGATTCTTACGGCAAGTAACCCAAGCAACGGAGCATTGGAATACTCAATAGATAATGGCCTTACCTGGCAAAATTCAAATACATTCAGCAGTGTACCAAGAAATACGGTTATATCCATTCAAGTAAGGATTAAAAAAACAAGCTGTGTAGGATTCCTTCAGTATTTTACTTTTGTAATGCAGAATGTAATTACACCAAACGGAGACAACATTAATGATATTATTGATTTCAGGGGCGTGAATCAAAATAAAGATTTCAAAGCATCAATCTTTGACCGCTATGGAAAAGAAGTGTATAAAGCAAGCAGCCTTCAGCCATATTGGGATGGTTACTTCCAGGGCAAACGTCTTCCTACTTCATCATACTGGTACCAGGTGAGCTTTGAAGATCCGGCGAGTAAGAAACCAGCATTAAAAACAGGATGGATCCTGCTTAAAAACATAGAATAAAAGTTGAACAATAATTTTTAAATATTCAAAGAAAGACCGACAATTTGTTGGTCTTTTTTTCGTTCTTATAGGAATTGAACAGATATTGTAAAAACAGTTGTATTGTATTAATGATAATGTAATTTGTTCTGAATTGATATTCAATCAAAAAAAATAGTATTTTTGTTTAAAATAATTTAAAAATGTTAAATAGGAGGACAAGAAATTTACTTTTAGCTTTATTTTTAGTTTTTACAGGATCTCTTGTATTTGCGCAGGACAGGCAAAGCAACGTTTCAGCTAAAAAACCAATGGCTGCAAGTATGAAGGCTGGAGCTTTTATTGATGTAAATGCTGCCGGCTATCCTGAATCTGCTTTCAGTATTACACAGCTGGTAAAAGATGTGCTTATCAGTGGTGGTTCAACATGTTCAGCCGCAAATGTAAGCAATGTAGTTGTCTCTCCTAATCTCGCAGTTACAGATCAGAACAGAAGCTGGGGGTATTTTAATAAAGCAACAACTAATTTTCCTTTTGCTAAAGGTATTGTGCTTACCACAGGATATGCAAGAAAAACAGGAAATAATTTTCAGGGAAATTTGAGCGATCCGCTCCCTTCCGGAGGAGATGCAGATCTTGCAACAGCTCTGAATGTCAATAATGCAAGTTTAAGAGATGCAACCTATATAGAATTTGATTTTGTGCCTGCTTCAACAAAAGTTTCGTTCAGGTATTTATTTGCTTCTAAAGAATATCAAAGTAATTTCACATGCAGTATTTCAGATGGTTTTGCTTTATTATTGAAAAAAGTAGGAGATCCTAACTACACAAATTTAGCTCTGCTTCCGAATGGAGATCCTGTAAGTGTTACCAATATCATCCCTGCAAATTTGCCTTGCGGGCCTAAAAATGTTCAGTATTTTGCGGGAATTAATAACCCTCAGATTGAAACTAATTTTGATGGGCGTACAGTTCCTCTAACGGCTACTGCAACAGTGATCCCCGGACAGACTTATCATTTTAAAATGGTTTTGGCAGATTATCAGGATTCAAACTTCGATTCTGCTGTTTTTCTCGAGGCAGGATCTTTTGATATCGGTGTCCAGCTTCTTAATCCGGCAGGTGTAGAACTGCCTTCATCCATCAACGTTTGCGACAATGCACCGCAGGTTCTTACCGCTTCTGTTCAGGGAGGTGGCGCTACTTACCAATGGTTGCTGGGAACAAATCCTATTCCGGGAGCAACAAGTGCGTCCTATACGGCAACACAACCCGGATTATATACAGTTCAGGTATTTTTACCCGGTAATACGTGTCCGGGAACAGCTTCTGTAACTATTGTGGGAGGAACTTCTCCTACAGTGCAAAATGCCACTCTAACGGCGTGTTACGCACAGGGAAATGCAACATTTAACCTTACTTCAGCACAAGCCTCAATAAGTACAACCCCTGGAGCAACCTTCAGTTATTATATTAATCAAGCAGATGCAGTAGCCGGAAATGGCAATACGATTACAAACCCTACAGCTTTCCAGAGTGCCGGACAAACGGTATATGTACTGGTAAAAAACGGATTTTGTTCAAAAGTTGCGGAATTACAGCTGGTGAAAGCTCCGCAGATCACGGCCACCATTGCAACGCCGTCTATCCTTACCTGTACCAATTCGCAAACCACTCTGAATGCTTCGGCTTCTACATATCCCGCAGGATCTACATTTGCATGGACAACAACGAACGGGAATATTGTATCAGGAGCCAATACCCTGAATCCGGTAGTGAATACAGCAGGAACTTATACATTGACAATTTCAAATATTTATCAGCCAGGAAACTTAACGTGTACAGCAACGGCAAACGTTACGGTAACAGGTGATAGTGCTCCTCCGACTACAGTGTTAACAGCCTCTAAAATATTAATATGTTCCGGTGAATCTGTTACTTTAACAGCGTCTGGTGGCGCAACCTACAATTGGGTTGGCCTTCCTGGAAATGGAAACACGCAAACCGTTTCTCCGGCCACAACAACTACTTATACCGTCACAGCAGTCGGTGCAAATGGTTGTGTATCTCAAACCCCGGCAACCATTACAGTACAGGTTTCTCAGCCGATTACGGTTCAGGATGCGACGTTATTTAAATGTTATCAGCCTGGTGGTATCAATTATGATTTGACAGAGGCACAATCGCAGATTACGACTGCTTCTGGAGTTACATTCTCCTACTACCTGAATATAGCAGATGCTAATGCCGGAAATACAAATACAATAGCCAATCCTGCATCATTCAACAGCGCAGGAAATCAGACAATTTATGTTCTGGTTGTAAACGGAGGATGCAGATATGTTGTGAATTTACAGTTACTGTCAACTCCTCAAACGACCTTAACAATCGCTCAGCCACAACAAATTACCTGTAATACTCCACAAGTTACACTTAACGCTTCCGCTTCTGTAATTCCGGCAGGCTCTACCATTGCCTGGACTGCAGCCGGAGGAGGAAATATTGTTTCCGGTGCCAACACATTAAATCCTGTTGTGAATGCAGGAGGAACTTATACATTAACCGTAACGAATATAAATCAGCCGGGAAATTTAAATTGCAGCTATACTTCCAATATTACGGTAACACAGAATACTGCGCTTCCGGTAGCAACAGTTACGGCTCCCGTACAGCAAATTTGTCCGGGAGAATCCGTTACCTTGACCGCATCGGGAGGAGTTACTTACAACTGGGTCAATCTTACAGGAAACGGAAATACCCAGGTTGTTTCTCCTGCCAATACTACAGTATATCAGGTTTTTGCGGTAGGTGCTAATGGCTGCGTATCTGCAAATCCGGCTACCATTACTATCGTAGTGGGACCTCCGGTAGCAATACTGGCAGCGTCAAAATCTAAAATTTGTGCAGGAGAATCTGTTACATTAACAGCTACGGGTGGAGTTACCTATGAATGGGTAGGTTTACCGGGGAACGGAAGTACTCAGGTAGTATCGCCTACCGCTACCACTACCTATTCTGTTTTTGCTTTAGGTGGAAACGGATGTAAAGTTGCAAATCCGACTTCGATTATGATTGAGGTGGTACCTGCTATTGAATCTACACTGGAGGATGTATATGCCTGTGTTGGTGATTCCGGAACACTGGATGCCGGTTCGGGGACGAATTATACTTACCTGTGGAACACAGGGGCAACTACTCAGACTATTTCTGTAAACACTCCGGGTATCTATTCCGTAACAATCAGCAATGGTACGTGTTCCAAAGTATTCAGTGCCCAATTGATCAATCCTACGCTTCCACAGTTTACCAATGTTACTTATGAAAATCATGTTTTAACAATATCAGCCACAAATCCTACAGGAGGTGAGCTTGAGTATTCTTCAAACGGAGGAGTAACATGGCAGGCATCCAATATTTTTTATAATATGCTGGATAATAACAATTACACCCTCATGGTGCGTGTAAAAGATGCGAAATGCGGAACTACATTATCCTTCTTTACTTTTATTGTAATCAATGCTATTACTCCTAATTCTGATGGTAAAAATGATACCGTGGATTTTTCCGGAATCAGCAATTATAATAATTTTGCAGCTTCTATTTTCGACAGGTACGGACAGGAAGTATTTAAAGCAAGTAAAAATGAAACAACCTGGAACGGACTTTTAAGAGGAAGTCTCGTACTTCCAACCGCCACTTACTGGTATCGTGTACAGTGGGAAAACCCGGCAAGCAAGAAACTCGAGCAACGCAGCGGATGGATTTTGTTAAAAAATAGAAATTAACAGTTATAAATGTAATAAACCTCTCAATTTGGGAGGTTTATTTGTTTTTTTAATACAAAAAAGTTAAATAAGTATATTTATTTATAAAAAAAAATTAAATTTGTTGAAACAATTTATTTATGAAGAGATACCTACTATTGTTTTCCTTATTCGCGGTCTCGTCGTCGAGTCTCTTTTATTCACAAAACATTACTCCCAGAAAGCCTCAAAAAGAAAAGGCATCCAGTTTAACAATGAAGGCAGGAGCTTTTATTGATGTAAATGCTGCCGGATATGCACCATCAGACTATACACCTTTGCAATTGGTGAAAGATGTACTGATTTCTTCCGGAACAAACTCTTGTGTAACACCAACTGTATCGAATGTTCAGGTAAGCCCGAACTTACCGGCAACTAATGCTCAGAGATCATGGGGGTATTTTCACAGGGGAACTACCAACTTTCCTTTTAATGATGGTATTGTGCTTACAACAGGTCATGCAAGTAAAGCAGGGAATAGCTATATAAGCAATACTTTAGGAGACGATCTTCCAACCGGAAGCGATCCGGATCTTGTAGCAGCTACAAATCCGTCTGCAACACTTAATGATGCTGTTATTTTAGAGTTTGATTTTGTTCCAACCTCTTCTCAGGTGAAGTTCAACTATTTATTTGCCTCTGAAGAATATACGGGATCATTTCCTTGCAGTTTCTCTGATGCCTTTGCATTATTGTTAAGACCAACAGCAGGAGGACCGTATGTGAATATGGCAGTTTTGCCGGCTCCGGGAACAGGACCGGTGAGTGTAACCAATATTCACCCTCAAAACAGTTTTACTGGATTTGATATGGGATGCGGAGCACCAAATGTTGCTTTTTTTGGAGGATATAATACTTCAAATATTGAAACCAACTTTAACGGTAGAACAGTGCCATTACAGGCAACGGCTACAGTAGTTCCCGGCCAGTCGTACCACTTTAAAATGGTTTTGGCAGATGCTATTGACAGCAGCTATGATTCTGCGGTATTTCTTGAAGGAGGTTCATTTAATATCGGGGTTGAATTATTAGATCCAAATGGAGGAACTTTACCTGAAGAAATCAATGTATGTGACAATGTTCCTCAGGTAATTACCGCTTCCGTAAATGATCCGAATATGAATTACCAATGGTTCTTCAACGGTGTTGCGATTCAGGGAGCAACAAGCCCTACTATTACCGCTACGCAGCCGGGCAATTATGAAATTCAGGTAACATTCCCGGGAAATCCTTGTCCGGGAAAAGCAAGTATTAAAATTAACGGCGGAACAACTCCATCAGCAGTTGATGCTTCATTGCTGCTTTGTTCAACTCCGGACGTAACCTGGTTTGATCTTACCGATGCCATGCCTTCTATCAGCACAACACCGGGAGCCGTATTCACTTTTTATGAAGATCAGGCAGATGCACTGGCACAGAATGCCGATAATATTCAGGATATTTTACATTATAATGGCAACGACGGACAGGTTCTTTATGTCGTGGTTTCTAATGGTGGTTTCTGTAGTACATTGGTAGAATTAACATTATTGAAAGAAACAAGGCCAACCGCAAGTGTAGTGGCATCAAAACTAAAAGTTTGCCCGGGATCTACAGTAGAGCTTACTGCGACGGGAGGATCTACTTATGAATGGGCTAATTTCCAGGGAACCGGCAATGTACAAACAGCAACTGTTTATACAACAACAACCTTCTCTGTATATGCGTTAGGAGCAAAAGGATGTCAGTCTTCATTACCAGCTAAAGTAACGGTAGAAGTAGTACCGGAAATAACCTCTCCTTTGAGAGATGTTGAAATGTGTCAGGGAGACAGAATCACTCTTGATGCAGGAGCAGGACCAAATTACAGCTACCTTTGGAGCACTGGTGAAATCACGCAAACTATCAATGTTGATAATTGGGGCGTTTATACGGTAAAGATTGACAATGGATATTGTGAAAGAACATTTACTGTTAATGTTTTGGGAGCGGCTTCTCCATTCGTTTCGAATGTTGATTATAGCAACAATACCTTAACAATTACTGCGGAAGTTCCTACAATTAATAATATCCCTCAAACTGCAGAATATTCTATCGATGGAGGTATTACATGGCAGGAATCCAATGTATTTACTGGAGTTCAGGACAACACAACGTATAACATTCAGGTAAGATCTGTAGGAACACATTGTGTTGGCGCATTAGAGTTCTTCACTTTCCAGGTGAGAAATATTATTACTCCTAATGACGATGGTGTTAATGATACCCTTGATCTTACAGCACTTGGAGGTTTCAACAACTTTACGGGATCTATTTATGATCGTTATGGTTCTGAAATGTTCAGGTTCACAAAAGAAACCCCGATCTGGAACGGTACCGTTGGAGGTAAAAAATTACCTACTGCAACATACTGGTATAAATTTAACTTCCAATACCCGAAAACAAAAACCAATATGAGCCAGTCTGGCTGGATTATGCTTAAAAACAGAGAATAATATCAGCTGATATTTTCAATAAACAAATCCCCGAAAGTTTTAACTTTTCGGGGATTTTATTAATATGTAAGAATATACAGATTAAGATCTTATATAAAGTACTTCCCGGATTTCTGTCAATATTTTTGTTGTCTTACTGATATCCGGAAATTCCGGAAGTTTTGAATGAGAATAGTGAAATGCTATGGATCTGATAAGATCTTCCGCTTTTTTCATAACAGTATCGTATGACCAGTTTCCGGTTTTAATATCCAATAGTTCATCACGGTTTTCAACACGGATGTTCAGAGAGCCGTTTTTGAAAATCTGCTCGCATGACTGTAGCAGCCGAATGGTGTGCATCATGTTTTTACTGTCATAATTTTGTCCGTGCTGTTGGTTGACATTATAGCGCTCTTCATTACGCTCGGAAACCCACTTCCAGTATTCGCGGTAATCCTTGCAGTAGGTGGAATAGGCATCAAGATTACAAAATAAATAGGCAATAGGTTTTTCATCTTTCGGAACTGATGAAACGGAAAGCTGATTGGCTTCTCCACTTTGAATAATACCTTTATATTGTAAATCTCCTGAATTATCGTAAAACAGGGCAAATATTCCTTTGGTATTGTCAATGCTTACCAAGCCGCATTTTTCTTGTAATAAATCACCCCGTCCTTCGGACACCCCTCCGGAGGAGGGGAATTCCCGAAACCACTTTTTCAATGGAATTGAGCCTTGATTCTTTAATATAAAACAAAAATCTAGGATTGATTTTCTTTCTTTATCAACAGGATTCAGTATTTTTTTGTTGAGTCCTTTTGCCTTTCTGATCTGGGAAACGGCATATCCTGCAAAGGTATCTTTACATAGTTTGGAAAGAAAATCTTCCGGTTTCAGCCAATTCATTAATTCATTTTTATGCTGAATACAGTCTTCCGGACTTGCCAGAATTTCCAGCATATTGGGGTTATTTTTCTGTAAAAGTTCTACAAATCTTCCGATTTCATAATACGTGATGTCATTGGTTTCATTGGAAATCTGCGGAGTATAGTTTAACCCGAAAAAATCTTCCTTCGAAGCATAATAAACGCCCCGGATATCGGTATCTGAGCTTTCCGTTGCAAGCCCGAAAGAACGGCTTCCGGAAATGGCTTCGAAGAGGATGAGGTTTTTATTTTTTAAACCAGATATTTTCATACATTGATAAATTAACCATTTGCTATTGCCCTAAAAACTCTTTCCATTTCAATCTTATCTGAATTTCCTCCTTTCAGGTTTTTCGCTCTTTCTTCATTATCAAGTATTGTTTTTTCTAAAAATCCGAAAAGTTCCCAGTCATTCGGATGGTCATAGGATTCTCCTTTTGTAGCTTTTAAAGTTATCAAATTTTCTATTTTATTTCTCATAACATCATTAACTAAGACAAGCAGTTCACTGAATAAAACTGGTGGTACGGTTCCTTTTTCCAGAATCCATTTTCCGGTTAAGGTGGTTCGGAGACAATAGAAGTAGGATTTTAGTTTTACTTCATCATTTCTGCAGGCTTCAAGATATTTTTTGCTCATGCTCAGATAATGATAAGAAACCGCTATTGGTGAAAAGCATTTGTCCGCTAATGGTTTGAACAGTTCGTAAAATCTTTCATTTTTCACATAAACGATAGGAGAGTAGAACCAACTCAATAAAGCAGCATTTGATTTCAAAAGCAAATGAAAAGTTTTCCTGAGATCCCAACCGGAGCCGTCCAGATCATCTTCGGTCATGAATTCTATCGTTTCGTCTTTATCCCACGGTGAAAGATACCAGTCTTTTTCGTGTCTGTATATAAATCGTATGTCGTAATCGCTGTCCGGAGAAGCAAATCCCCATGCCCGGCTTCCGGATTCTACGGCAAGAAGTATTTCTATACTGTGTTTTTCTTCAACTTCTTTTAGTTTTTCTACTATTTTTGATATCATGTTTTTTATTATTTATGATAAAAAAATGGGTTACAGCATTTCTTTTAATAGAATCTTGAAATGATTTTTCAGAATAAAAATTTTTGTATTCTGAATATTTTCTAATACTATCTTCTGTTGTGATTTTTACCCAAATTTTAAATTGTCTTTTCTTTCTGACTTTCTGAAACCCAACAAAATCATTCAATTGGCTTTCAATTTCCTGTTTTTCAGTTTTTCGAAACTTTTTGTTACCAATTCTTTTTAGAAATGGGCGCAAATGTTTTGCGTATTCAAATGAACGATATTTGCCTTTATTGTAGAGATTCTTCATAATTTGTTTTAAAGTATGAAACTGAGAAGTTTTATTTTCTAAACTTCTTCTTCTTCCACGGCGCATTCTTCTGCACATCCCCCGCCATAATGCAACCGTAAGGCATCACTTCATCCAGAATTTCACACAATCCGTATTCTTCAATTTGTGCCCGTACATTTTTGGCACTTTTATAAGCCGTAGGAAGTTCGGAAATATCAATTTCATTGGTGAAGAATCGAATATCCAACCCCTGGGTTTCTTCTGCAAAAACTTCTTCAATCGTTTTATGAGCAAGGGATCTTTTATGCTGACTTCTGCTGAAATTTCTTCCTGCTCCGTGCGGTGCAAAACCCAAATTTCTCTCGTTGGTTGTTCCTTTTACAATCAAAACCGGTTCTGCCATATTCAGTGGAATTAATCTCGGACCTGTAATATCCGGCAGAAATTTATCATCCAAAGGTGTTGCTCCTTTGGCGTGGTAGAATAAATCTCCATCCTTGAAAACAAAATTATGCTCATTCCAGTATCGGTCTTCTTTTTCGATTTTCATCTTATTTAAAACGGCATCGTGAATGGAAATATGGTTTTCTTTCGTCCATGCTCTTATCAATTGAAGGGCTTCCCAATACGATTTTCCTTCTTCGGTATCATAAGGAATCCATGCGTTTTCCTTTAACGTTTCAGGAGAAATTTCCATCCTGAATTTGTTAGCGACCTTCATTCCTTTATCATATAAAGCTACTCCCGGAGCTCTTGAACCGTGATGGGTCACCAGCATTGTATTTCCGGTATTTTTTGAAATCCCGACGAATAGGAAATGGTTTCCGTCTCCCTGCGTTCCCATATGCGAACGGGCGATGCTGATGAGTTTCTCGTCATTCAAAAAATCATTTTCCCTGAAAGCGTCCATCAATTCCTGCGACATCGGCATCTGTTCGCCTCTCGGTCTTCCTCCGTATCCGAAATGCGTAACAGAATGCGCAACATCCAGCACTTCTTTAGGATCTGCTTTTCCAAAATCCGTCAGCATTACCGAACAGCAGATATCTGCGCTATGAAATCCCGGATGAATGGCATTTTTTGCCACAACCACCCCTCCGACAGGAATATGACCTGCAGGACCTGTCGGACAAGCATCCGGCATAATTGCACCTTTTTCCAGAGTCGGAGTTTTCATCAGCACATTCATGGTGTTGATTACTTTTTCTACATTATCGTTTTCGCTTTCATGTTCTGCTCTGATATTGATCACAAAATCTTTTGCCTTTTCATGAAGCAGAATCGGTTCAGGTTGCTTAAATTGCTCCAGATATATATTAATTTGATTTTCATCTAAATTATTTTCATTGATGAATTGGATGGCTTCTTTAAACCATTTTGAAGGTCTGTATCCTAATTCAATTAAATGGGTTCCGTTAAATTCCATGTTTTTATCTTTTTGTTGATGCAAAGTAATAATGTAAGTGTGCAATGTTTTTGCGCAGATAGATTTATTTTCATTATTTTTGAAAAAATTTAATGAAATGCTATTTGAACGATTAGAAAGAGCTCCGGAGGAAATTCAGTTTAAGGACGTTATTGCTTTTATTGACGAACATTATGATTTTACACCCACAAAATTTACCAACGGAAATACGGTAAATGAAGCCGGACAAAATAACGGGTCTTGCAAAATTTTCAGCTTTGCTCAATTGAACGACCTTTCAAAACAGGAAACGTTACATCTTTTTGGTGAATTTTACAGGGAAGATGTTCTTAAAAATCCAGAAGGAACTGATCACCAGAATATCAGAAATTTTATGGAATCCGGCTGGGAAGGAATTTCTTTTGAAGGAAAGGCTTTGAGCAGAAAATAAAATGTGATTGCTAACAGGTTGAAGGTCTGAACACAGTTCAAAAACTTATGAAGCAATTTTCGAGACTGTCCATGATGCATGAAGTTGTCATTCTGAATGAAACGAAGTGTAATGAAGAATCTCCTTCTTATTGTTGAACGTAAATGTCACGGGTTCCGGATTCCGCGTGAGGGATGCGAAGGGCCCGACTGGAAGGAGGGGTTTCGGCTCGGGGCGAAGCCCCGAGC
>NZ_JAYLAA010000033.1:0-48930 GCF_035819015.1 Chryseobacterium salviniae
TTTTTTTTCTGTTTYGGGCGGCGGCTTGCCCCCCCCCGAATCCAGAAAAAAGCGAGTAGCGAAAGCGCGAAACAGCTCCTAAAATTCAGGATTAAATTTAACCTTTGTCTTTGTAACAAATTTGTAATATGAACGACTATTTGTATAAATAATATTTTATAGTAATGAAAAATACCAAATTTGTATCATTACTTTTTGTTTTGTCTGCAGGAAGTATGATGTTTGCTCAGGATGACTTAATCAATAAGCTAAAAAACAACCAGTCTCAAAATGCCAATTTCCAGTTTACCACACTGAAAGACGTTGGCGCGACTTCGGTAAAAAACCAGGGTTCTTCAGGAACATGCTGGAGCTATTCGGGAAACTCTTTCCTGGAGTCTGAAATGCAGAGAATGGGCAAAAATCCTGTTGATCTTGCAGAAATCTTCACGGCAAGAAATTCTTACCACGACAAAGCAAAATTATATGTATTAAACAACGGAGCAATCAACTGGGGCGACGGCGGTGAGCTGCACGATGTGATCAATATGTACAAAAAATACGGTGCTGTTCCACAGGATGTTTACACTGGATTGAAACAGGGACAGACCCTGAATAATTTCTCTGAAATGCAGGGTAAACTGAAACCTGTTCTGGACAGCTTGGTACAGGCATCATCTAAGGGAAAATTATCGGATAACTGGATGGCTTCCGTAGATGCGATTTTAGATCAATACCTGGGAAAAGTTCCGGCTAATTTTACCTATGAAGGAAAATCTTACACGCCGCAATCTTTTGCAAAAGAAGTTGTAGGAATTAACCCGGAAGATTATGTTGAAATTTCTTCATACAAAGATTATCCGTATTACCAAAAATTCGTTGTTCCGATTCCGGATAACTGGAGCCATGATTCCGACTGGAATGTTCCGATGAAAGATTTAACAGCGATTATCGATAATGCTGTAAACAAAGGTTATTCCATAGGCTGGGCAACTGATGTTTCCGAACCGTACTTTTCGTATAAAAACGGGGTGGCTTACGTTCCGGATATGAATCTTGACCAGATCAATAATGAGAACAAAGTGACTTTATTCACCGAGCCTAAAAAAGATAAGACCATTACGGAAGATATGCGCCAGCAGGCTTTAAACAACCTTTCAACAACCGACGATCACGGCATGCATATCGTAGGACTGGCAAAAGACCAGAGCGGAAAAGAATATTACATGGTAAAAAATTCCTGGGGCGTAACGAATGATTTTGAAGGTTATATTTATGTTACAAAACCTTACGTGGAGTACAAATCTACCGCTATTCTTGTTCACAAAGATGCGCTTCCTAAAAGCATCAGAAAGCAACTTAAGCCTACTAAAAGTATCGGTTTATAAAATCACTTTTTGTCAGAATCAAATCTGACATTTTAGATATTTAAATCTGTTAAAAAAGCCACTTTCCATATTCCGGAAAGTGGTTTTGCTTTTCAAAGAAAACCGCCTTCAGAAATAATCTTCAGGCGGTTTTTGGTAAAAAAATTTAAATAGGTAATCAAGATATGGTAAAATCATCAATAGTGAATTTTGCTCAGTAAGTGAATAGGAACTGCTCATTCAGAAAAGTTGTCAAAATCAAATGGGCAGAAAAGCAGATTCACCATTGATAATCAAACTTTAATATAATACGCCGAGGCTTTCTGCAGAAAAGTCAAGAAGCGCTTCGGTATTTTGTTCTTTAACTTTTTTTGCCCACTCCGGATCCTGAAGCAGCGCACGGCCTACAGCAACCAGATCGAAGTCTCCCCTTTCGAGTCTTCTTGTAAGTTCAGTTAAATCTTCTTTTTCTGTCCCCTGGCCTGCAAAAGAACCTGTAATATCTCCCTTTAAGCCCACCGATCCTACTGTAATGGTTGGCTGTCCGGTAATTTTCTTGGCCCAGCCTGCAAAGTTGAGGTCGGAACCTTCAAATTCCGGTTCCCAGAATCTTCTTTGCGAACAATGGAAAATATCGACTCCGGCATCTTTTAACGGCAGCAGCCAGTCTTCCATTTCTTCAGGGGTATGGGCTAATTTGATTGAATAATCCTGCTGCTTCCATTGGGAAAGACGAATGATGATGGTGAAATCTTCACCTACAGCCGCTCTGATTGCCTTTACAACATCTACTGCAAACCGGCTTCTTTCTTTAATGGTTTTTCCGCCGTATTGATCAGTTCGGGTATTGGTACCGTCCCAGAAAAACTGGTCAATCAGATAACCGTGTGCGCCATGAATTTCAACCACATCAAAACCAAGATCTTTTGCAGATTTTGCAGACTCAGCAAATTTAGCAATCGTATCCTGAATGTCTTCCAGTGTCATTGTAGACGCTTTTTCCATGTCTACAGCCGGATAATCAGGGTTATTTCTGGTGTCTCCTACGTGCCAGATCTGAGGTCCCATTTTCCCACCGTTTTCGTGTACGGCATTAATGACGTTTTTCCATCCGTTTAAAGCTTCTGTTCCATAAAAATCCGGGATATTCTGCATGTTTTTTGAAGCAGGCCTGTTGATTACGGTTCCCTCAGAAAGGATTAACCCGACCTCTGCTGCCGCTCTTCTTGCATAATAGTCTGTGATCTGCTGTGTAGGAACTCCATTGTCGGATTGAGCTCTCGTCATCGGAGCCATTACGATTCTATTTTTTAATTCTAAATTTTTATATTTAAAAGGGGCAAATAAGGATTCTGTACTCATTTTTAGATTTACTTTTTTATAATTGTTACACAAAGTAACTAATAATAGTTCATATTTGTATCTTTTAAAGAAAAAAAGTAGTAACTTTGTGGTAACTTACATTAGTAACTTTAAAGTAACACTTAAGGCTACTCTGTAAGTTGGTTTTAACCTCAAAAGGAACAAAAGATAAGCGTATGCTTATTTTATATAAAACTGCATATTAAGAATACATAAGTTCAAACCCATCGTACACTTTTATAAGCAGAACGGCTTTGTGAAACTTAAAACAGTTAGCAGATAGAAATTCTTGTGAGCTTCGTGTTCAGGAAGATGGCAGATTAAGGTTAAAAGATGTCGATGAGTTCAGCTCGAATATCGTGGAAATTGATCGAATCAGAATCTCTGCGCCCTCTTATAAGCAGAACGGCTTTGTGAGACTTAAAAACAGAACATATTTAAAAAAATCTTTGTGGCCTTTGTGTTCAAAAAAGACCAACAAAATTTAAAATAAACTTTTTATGAAAAAGAACGAATTAATGCAATACAGCTGTCCTCTCGGTAAAGCAATGTCTGCACTGGGAAGCAAATGGAAACCGATTATTGTATTGGTGATCAAAGACCGGAAACTGCGTTTTGGAGAACTTGCAGTGCGCATCAATGTTATTTCCAGAAAAGTTTTGACCGATCAACTGAGAGAGATGGAAGCCGACGGATTGGTGATTCGTGAAGAATTCAAGGAAATTCCGCCGAGGGTTGAATATTCTCTGACGGAGAAAGGGTTGGCATTGCTTCCTATTTTGTACCAGCTTGAGGAATGGGAAACGAAATATCATGTGTACGATCCGGAAAAAGAGAAGGATTGTAAGATGATTATGGAAGGAAAGAAGATGCAGAAGAGTTTTGTGTAATGGTATTGACTATTTTTCAATTTCAGAAAAGTCAAATAAATAAACACTTAAACGATAACTTTTTTTATACTCCATACATTTTAAATTAACCTCATCAACCAACTTAATTTGCTCATTATTTAAATTACTATAATTCTTATCTCTATTCGGAATATTAGTAGCAATTGAAATCATGTAATTCATTGCATGATTTAATTCAATTTCAAATTCATTTTCTATTAAGTTCCATGCATAATTAATATAATTTACAAGCAATGAAAATTCAAGTGCATTTTTTGGAATGAAATAAACATCAGAGTCTGGATGGGCAAATTTATTTTTATTTCTCCATGTATGAGCAATAATATTATTTCTAAAATACTTTAACTTCCATTGATTAATTTTTTTAAAAATAGGCTTATTTATATCCCTTATTTCTTGGATTCTATCTTCATAGATATTTAAGTACGTTTTATTAAAATATGAATTATATTCTTCATTAAAATTAACAACTTCAAGAATTATATGATACAATAATGGTGTATCAGAATAATCTAATCCTTTTAGCAAGCCATTATCTTGTTTTAATTTATTCCATAAATTATTGATGGCTTGCTTACATTTATATAAAATAAATATACTTTCATAAAATTTAATTTCTTATTTAGATAAGTTTTTTTTATTCATAATCTAATTTAATCAATTTCATAATATATTTATAACAAAACCGCTCCCAAAAGAAGCGGTTTCAAAATTTATGTAAAATCTCAATTAAAATATCGCGGGATATTTCTGAGGATTTGTTTCATTAAACATCGTATAGATTCTTTCTACCATATCGTCTGAAGATGGCTTAGAGAAGTAATCTCCGTCACTTGCATACGCCGGTCTGTGATCATTTGCAGAGATCGTCAAAGGATCAGAATCTAAAAACCTGAAGGCTTTCTGCTTTTCTAAAATCTGCTGTAAAATAAACGCTGAGGTTCCACCTTCCACATCTTCGTCAATCACCACCAATCGGTTGGTTTTCTTCACAGATTCAGCAATTTCATGGGTTAAATCGAATGGAATCAATGACTGAACATCAATCACTTCCGCAGAAATTCCTAATTTTTCAAGCTCTTCGGCTGCTTCCATAACAATTCTCCACGTAGAACCGTACGTTACCAACGTCACATCTTTTCCTTCTTTGGTTACTTCAATTTTGCCTACAGGAACGGTGAATTCTCCCAAATTATCCGGCTGTTTCTCTTTTAATCGGTATCCATTCAGACATTCAACAATTACGGCAGGATCATCGCTCTGAAGCATGGTATTATAGAATCCGGCAGCTTTTGTAAGGTTTCTCGGAACCAAAACTAAAATCCCTTTGGAAAGATTAAGAATTCCCGCCATCGGAGAACCGGAATGCCAAACCCCTTCCAGCCTGTGACCTCTTGTTCTGATGATTACCGGAGCTTTCTGTCCTCCTTTGGTTCTGTACTGAACCGTCGCCAGATCATCGCTCATTCCCTGCAAACAGTATAAAATATAGTCTAAATATTGGATTTCAGCGATCGGTCTCAAACCTCTCATCGCCATACCGATTCCCTGTCCAAGAATCGTAGCTTCACGGATTCCGGTATCAGCTACACGAACTTCGCCATATTTTTCCTGCATCCCTTCCAGTCCCTGGTTGACGTCACCGATATTTCCGGCATCTTCACCAAATACTAAAGTTTCAGGATATTTTTCGAAAATTTTATCGAAATTATTTCTTACTACTACTCTTCCGTCCACATCTTCAGAATTTTCAGAATAGACTGGCTTGATTTCTTTTACGTTTTCAGCTTTCCACTGAGACTGAGAATATAAGTGAGACGAATAATTGTCTTTTTCCACCTCGAAAATCTCATTGTATTTCTGCATCAGCTGATTTCTTTCTGCAGAATTCGTTCCTCTTGTTGCCAGCAAAGATTTTCTCACCAAATGGAAAACATCTTTTTTCGCTTTGGAAACCAATTTGTTAAACTGGCTGATATAGTTTTCAATATCAGAATTTTGTCCTTTAAGATTTTCAACAAAAGGCAATACAGAACTGATTAAATCCGTGATGGTCTTCTGATAGTTTTCCCAGGCAGCTTTCTGTCCGGCTTTTACCGTTTTTTTAGCTTCTTCATCAATAGCATCCAACTCTTCAGCCGTTGCCAATACTTCTTCTTTTCCGTCGATTTCGATAGAATAATCTAAAATCCATTCTTTGAATTTAACCAATCCGTCAAACTGGGATTCCCAAGCAAGACGATCTTCATTTTTATATCTTTCGTGAGATCCTGAAGTAGAGTGTCCCTGAGGCTGCGTAACTTCTACCACGTGAACTACTACCGGAATGCTTTCCATTCTTGCAAACTGTTCTGCTCTGGCGTAGGCATCCAGCAATGAAGGATAATCCCATGCTTTCACCTGAATAATTTCACATCCTTGGAATTCACCTTCTTTTCTCTGGAAACCGCTTAACATTTCCGCAATATCTGCTTTGGCTCTCTGCTTCATGGTAGGAACTGAAATTCCGTATCCATCGTCCCAGATTGAAACAATCATCGGAACCTGAAGCGCACATGCAGCGTTCAGCGTTTCCCAGAAGTGTCCTTCTGCTGTGGAGGCGTCTCCGATGGTACCGAAAGCGATTTCGTTTCCGTCTTTGGAGAATTTTTCCGAACCTTCAAATTTTACTGATTTATATATTTTGGAAGCCTGCGCTAAACCTAATAATCTTGGCATTTGTCCGGCAGTGGGAGAAATGTCTGAAGAAATATTTTTTTGAGCTGTTAAATCTTTCCAGCTTCCGTCTTCATTAAGGCTTCGCGTAGCAAAATGCCCGTTCATCTGTCTTCCCGCAGAAGCAGGCTCTCTTTCAACATTGGTATCTGCATACAGCTGTGCAAAGAAACTTTCAACAGTTAACGCATCAACAGCCAGCGCAAAGGTCTGATCTCTGTAATATCCCGAACGGAAGTCTCCATTTTTGAAAACTTTCGCCATTGCAAGCTGAGGAAGTTCTTTACCATCCCCAAAAATACCAAATTTAGCTTTTCCCGTAAGAACTTCTCTTCTGCCCAAATATGACATTTCGCGAGAAACCCTTCCTAACTTATAATCTTCAAGTATCTGATTTTTAAAGTCTTGAAAGGAAATTTGCTGTGTTTCAATATAGGTTGTCTGCATAGCCCGATAAAAAATTTTATAATTCTTGAAGTATTTTGCTAATATACACTTTTTAAATTAATTTTAATTTTTAATAATCTTTTTTAAAAATTTGATAATAAAAAAAATTGTATTTATATTGAAAAAAAATTGTACAGATGGAGAAGAAATCCACTCATATTCTGAATGCTTCGAGTAATTTACTGGGATTTTCACTGGTGATTATCACTTCTTTGAAGATCACTAAAATGAGCCATAGTACACATTTGGACGAATTTGCGGGGGTAGCCTGCCTGTTTTTTGCGTTCAGCTGCTTCTTTTCTTTTCTGGCAATACGATCCACACACGAAAAGCGTGGCAACAAGTTTGAAACTATTGCGGATTATTTATTTTTAACCGCTTTATTTTGCATAGTTTCAGCTGTTATTATTGTAACGATGAAAATAATTTAATTTAAAATTTTCGCTCAATTACGTAATCCAGCATAATATGTAAAGATTTTCTGGCTTCAGAATCGGGAAATTCATTGAGGATATCTTTGGCTTTTTGCTGAAAATCCTTCATCACAGAAATGGCATAATCCAGCCCTCCGGAACTTTTCACAAAGCTAATAAGTTCCTTCACACGTTTCTGATCGGTATTGTAGCGTTTAATAGTATTGAAATAGTATTTCTTATCTTTTTCGGTGGCGTTTCGCAGGGTAAAAATCAGTGGTAAAGTCATCTTCTGTTCTTTGATATCGATGCCTACAGGTTTTCCGATAACATTAGAACTTAAGTAGTCGAAAAGGTCGTCCTTAATCTGAAAAGCCATTCCGGTAAAGGTTCCGAAATCCATCATTTTTTTAGCCAGATCTGCATCAGCATTGTTTGACAAAACGCCGATTTCGCAGCATGCTGCAATAAGGGTTGCGGTTTTCTGACGGATAATTTCGTAATACACTTCTTCCGTAATATCCAGTTTGCGCGCTTTTTCCAACTGCAGAAGCTCACCTTCAGACATTTCACGGATTGTTCTGGAAATAACTCCGAGTAAATCGTAATCTTTATGGTCTGTTGATAATAAAACCGATTTTGACAACAGGTAATCGCCGACTAAAACAGCAATTTTATTTTTCCACAACGCATTGATTGAAAAGAAATTGCGTCGCTTAAAGCTTTCATCCACCACATCATCGTGTACCAGCGTTGCAGTATGAATAAGCTCTATCATGGAAGCACCTCGGTAGGTTTTTTCATTAACATCTCCAACAAGCTTGGCACAAAGAAAAACGAACATGGGGCGCATCTGCTTCCCTTTTGTAGTAACGATAAAACGTGTGACTTTATCTAATAAAGGTACTTTACTCTGCATGGATTCATAAAACTTCTGCTCGAAAAGTTTCATTTCCTCATTGATCGGTCGCTTAATTTCTTCTACAGTGTTCGCCACAATCTTTGATGATGGATAAATTATTAATTACCACAAAGATAATTTTTTTCAGGCAATTTTAAGGTAATTTAATACGAATATCATTTTTTTAGTTTTAACGCAAAGTCGCAGAGAATTATATAATTATTTGAATATTTTTACATCCGCAAAGGCGCTTAGCTCAGCAAGTGATACAAACGTTTAAATTATTAATCTTTGAGCTTGTCAGTTGGAATAAAATACAGACTCTGTTTTGCCGTTCCGAAAGGCGAATGAAATTTTTCACCGGAAATATAAACACCTGTTTCATCTACAGCAATTCCTTCAATCTGCCCGATGGAAAGGGAACTTCCAAGATAGTATCTTTCCGGATCTTCATTGAAAAAAACGCCCGGTTCGGTTTCCCTGAAAATATTCAGGAATACTTCCGTCTTTTTTGTGTAGCCGATGAGGTACAGCTTTTTATTGTAATAAGAAGCATCGGTCACTAAAAAATTGGTTTTGAAAGTTTCTGTTTTCAATGCCTGCTGCTTTCCCGGAACTTTAGGATCAATAGTGTAATGTGTCGTTGATTTTGCGCTCCATTCCTTTGTGAAAAGATGAATTTTCCCGTTGAGGTAGATCATTGCTTCCGCATCAAAATCTGTTGATGAATATTTAGGTGTAAACTCTTTTTGTTCAGGATATTCAAATGGAATTAATGTAATAGAATCGTTTTTAAAAGATTCGTTTTCAGATGGTACTTTATAAATTTCCAGGTCTCTTCTCGTCCCTCCGTTATTTCCGAAATCCCCGATGTAGAAATTGCTCCCGTCGTTAGTCAGCGCTTCCCAATCTTTATTTTCAGTGTTGATTTGTATGGTGCTGATGATTGTTCCTGTGGTTTTATCCAACTCAAAAATTTCCGGTGAATTTCCGCTGTCGTTGAAGGTGTACAGCTTTCCGTTCAATAAGCTTAAACCTGATGTTTCCTTAATTTTTTCATCCAGATAAGCAATTCTGAACTTCCTGATCTTTAATGGTTCAGATTGTTGGGAAAATGAGAACGTAAAAATTGTGATTGCAATAGTAAAGAAAAGCTTTTTCATTAGGTAAAAATATTATAAATGACGGTAATGGTAATCTTTTTAACGCAATGGACGCAATTTTTAAAAAAAAATAATTTGTTTATTTTTCCTTCGCAAAGGCGTTTCACTCAGCGAATGACAGCAAAATCTGATATTAATTTATTTTTTACTAATTAATGTTCCATTCAGCAAAGTCTATATAAATATCAAAGAATTCAATAAAAAAGACGGGCAAAACCGCCTGAATTGATTATATAGATTGTATTGAAATCTATTAATGGTATAAAAACTTACGCCGTTTTCTTCTTAGATTGCTGGTTCTTCTTGGCCCAATAATCTTTCTGATATTGTCTTACTGTTTTTCCGGTCCCGTCGTGTCGCCATCCGGGAGAATTGAAGATATAATTGAGCCTGTCGGAAAATTTCAAACCCGGTTGTTTGATATCTTTCCAGATTTTCCGCCATTCATACAGAAGAACGGTATCCGGCTTATTGTCAGGCATTTTAGGATAAATACCATATTTTACAGGTACATTGGGATCTTCTTTTTCAAAAGTCCCGAAAATTTTATCCCAGATAATCAGGCACATTCCCATATTTCTGTCCAGATATTTGATATTGCAGGCGTGATGAACACGATGATGAGAAGGCGTAACCAGAATGTATTCCAGAATTCCCATCCTTTTTACCGCTTGTGTATGAACCCATGTTCCATAGACCTGGCCTATAGCATAAGCCACCATAATGTGCCACGGATTAAATCCTAAAAACGCCAATGGTGAAAAATAAAGATACCGGTACAGCGGCTGCAGAACCGGACTTCTGAAACCTGTTGTTATATTAAAATATTCGGAATTATGATGGGTAATATGAACCGCCCAGAAAGCTCTGGAATGATGGTCTACATAATGAAGGACATAATAGGCAAAATCTGTAACGATAAAACAAAGTAATCCGTACCAGATCGTATATTCCCATGAAAAAATCCTGTGGTTGAAGAAAAAAAACATAAAGCCCATGGCAAAAGCTTTCATTACAAGATCCAAAGTGAAATTCAGCCCTGCAAGATAAATACTTGTAGCGACATCTTTGCCATTGTAGAGTTTGGCTTCTGCGACATGACTGTAAATCATTTCCGCAAGAATAATTGTAGCGTGAACCGGAATTGACCAGGCATAGACGTTTTCAAGACCGTCTTTACCAAAAAAATAATCTACCATCGTCACTTTTATTTGGCACAAAGGTAAGATTTAAAGAAAACGTTAAGAATATTTCGAGAATATTTAATAAAATTTTAATCCGCAGTTTTATTGGCAAGCTGTCCACAGGCTGCATCAATATCTCCGCCACGGCTTTTTCGTACGACACAGACAATACCTGCATTTTCAAGCTGGCGGATATAGTTTTCCTCTGCCTGCTTGTTGCATTGGTCATACTTTCCGTCACCAATGGGGTTATATTGAATTAAATTAACTTTAGAAGGTACCTGTTTGCAGTATTTAATGAGTGCTTTAATATCTTCATCTCCGTCATTGATCCCTTTCCATACGCAGTATTCAAAAGTAATGACAGAACCTGTTTTCTGATACCAGTATTGAAGTGCTTCCATAATTTCCGTTAAAGGAAACTTATCGGAAAACGGCATGATCTCATTACGTTTTGATTCGATAGCAGAGTGAAGTGATAAGGCAAGTTTCACTCTTAAATCATCATCAGCAAGCATTTTGATCATTTTAGGAATTCCTGATGTAGAAACGGTAATTCTTCTAGGTGACATTCCTAAACCTTCCGGCTGTGTGATTTTCCTGATGGCTTCCACCACATTTTTGTAGTTCATCATCGGCTCTCCCATTCCCATAAAAACGATATTGGAAAGCGGCCTGTTGAAATACATTTTGCTCTGGCTGTCGATTAAGGCAACCTGATCTACAATTTCTGCCACTTCAAGGTTTCTCATTCTTTTAAGCCTTGCGGTTGCACAGAATTCGCAGTTTAAGGAGCATCCTACCTGGGAAGAAACGCAGGCAGTGGTTCTTGTTTCCGTAGGAATTAAAACAGATTCCACCAATAAACCGTCATGTAGCTTTACTCCGTTTTTGATGGTTCCGTCGGTGCTTTTCTGGAGCTGGTCAACAGATACCGGATTGATGGTATATTCTTCGGAAATTCTTTCACGAAGGTTTTTCGAAAGATTCGTCATCTCATCAATCGAATGGAGGTTTTTGCTCCACAGCCAATCGTACACCTGCTTCGCTCGGAAAGGCTTTTCTCCTAAAGAAGCAAAATATTCTTTAAGCTGGTCGAGTGATAAAGTTCTGATATCTTTCATACTATGTAAGGCTAGGTTAAAAGTAAGAAGTAAGAAGTGAAAAGTTAAAAGTGAAAACTAAAACGTTTACTCTTATTTCAACACTATCTTTTACTTTTAACCTGGCTCTTTTTACTTTTTTATAAAATTAACATTGCATCTCCGTACGAGTAGAATTTATATTTCTCTTTCACGGCTTCTTCATAAGCATGCATTACGAAATCTCTTCCTGCAAATGCTGCAATCATCATGATTAATGTAGATTTCGGCGTGTGGAAATTCGTGATCATACAGTTGGCAACCCCAAATTCGTGAGGAGGATAAATGAATTTATTTGTCCAACCGTGGAATGCAGAAATTTTCTTGTTTGAAGATACGGAAGTTTCCAGTGTTCTCATTGTTGTGGTTCCTACAGCACAAACTCTTTTATGGGCATCAACGGCATTGTTGATGATCTGGGCATTTTTTTCATCAATAAAAATTTCCTCAGATTCCATTTTGTGCTTGGAAAGATCTTCCACTTCAATCGGGTTGAATGTACCTAATCCAACGTGAAGAGTTACTTCTGCAAAATCAATTCCTTTGATTTCCAGTCTCTTCATCAGATGTTTTGAGAAGTGAAGTCCTGCCGTAGGTGCAGCAACCGCCCCTTCCACTTTTGCGTAGATGGTCTGGTATCTTTCTGCATCTTCCGGTTCAACTTCTCTTTTAATATATTTCGGAAGCGGTGTTTCTCCCAACTCTTTTAATTTAGCTCTGAATTCTTCATAAGAACCGTCGAATAAGAATCTTAATGTTCTTCCTCTTGAAGTGGTATTATCAATAACTTCCGCTACCAGAGATTCGTCTTCGGTAAAGAATAATTTATTTCCGATTCTGATTTTTCTTGCAGGATCTACCAATACATCCCAAACTCTGGTTTCCTTATCAAGTTCTCTTAAGAGGAAAACTTCGATTTTTGCGCCTGTTTTTTCTTTATTTCCATAAAGACGTGCCGGAAAAACCTTGGTATTGTTGAAGATGAAAAGATCTCCTTCATCAAAATAATCGACAACATCCTTGAACAGTTTATGCTCGATGGTTTCGGTTTTTCTGTTCAAAACCATTAACCTTGCTTCGTCTCTGTGTTCGGATGGGTGTTCTGCCAATAATTCTGCAGGAAGATCAAAATTAAAATCTGATGTTTTCATTTTTTAAATTACGGTTTAAAAATTAACCAATTACAAGATGTAATTTTCGGACTGCAAATATACAACATTCGGCACCCCTTTGTCAAGTATTATTTACAATCGGGCAAAAAACCGTGATTTTACGGGGAAGATTAAGGCTGAAAAGTTGTATTTTGCGGTTTAAAATATACACTTATGAGCAAATATTCAATTGAATCTTTCGTAAACGAAACTAAGGAAAATCCTAATGAGCGTGATTATTTTGAGCTGGAAAAGCCTGCTTTGCTTGAAATCAATCTCAATAATCAGGCAGTATGGACTAAGGCCGGAAGCATGGTAAGCTATGTGGGAAATATCAATTTTGAGAGACAGGGAATGCTTTCGGGCGGCTTGGGAAATCTCCTGAAAAAAGCAATAAGCGGTGAAGGAGCGCGGCTGATGAAAGCCGAAGGAACCGGAAAATTATATGTTGCTGACGAAGGAAAAAAAGTTCGAATTCTTTATCTTAACAATGAAGCGGTTTGTGTAAACGGAAATGATGTACTGGCACACGAACAGAGCGTAAAAAGTGATATCACCATGCTGAAAAGCATTGCAGGCGTTATGTCCGGCGGATTGTTCCAGGTAAGATTATCCGGAACGGGGCATATTGCCATTACTACTCATGGTGAGCCATTGACTTTACTGGTCACTCCGGATGCTCCGGTTTTCACAGATCCTAATGCAACGGTTGCCTGGTCGGGAAATTTAACTCCGGAATTGAAGACTAACGTTTCGTTTAAAAGTCTTATGGGTAGAGGGAGCGGTGAGGAATTCCAGATGAAATTTTCCGGTAACGGATGGGTTTTGATACAGCCTTATGAGGAAGTGTACAGAATTGAGAAATAATATAATTCTACTATTAGTAAGAGCAAAAGCAAAAATTCTGCTTTTGCTTTTATTTTTTGATGCCTTTTAAAATATTTTCAATATGATCTTGTACTGGTCCCGGCTTTTCTTTCGGCAGCTTAATTTCGTAAGGACGTACAACCAGTTCGAGGTTTCCTTCATCCAGTATTTCTGAATCTAATTTGATATCTGCTTTATTGATTTTCATATCTGCATGACTGATAAATACATTATCCTGTGCTTCAAAATTGATATATGGGAATGGTGTAGACATTAAAAACATAATTGCTAAATTTCTTAAATCCCCTTTGGATCTTTTCATTTCTGCGGTGATCGTAAGCTGTGGTTTTTGAGATGTTGCCTTTTTATATTTTTCTATTGTTACTTTTTTAACACCTGAATCAGAACTTATATCATTTTGCTTGTAAATAAGCTTTGACAATTTATCTTTTTCAGAATTATCGATTATAAGATAAGCACTGTAATAATATGTATAATTCTTTGACTCAAATATGTTACCTGTACTTTTTATCCTGAAAAAATGTATTAATTCTCTTTTATAATCAAAAACCGTAATCTCCCGAAAACCTTTCTCATAAGCATCATTTATCTTAGCGAAATACGATTTTTCATTTGAATTGAGAAGATTATCTTCAACCTGTATGTATTTTGTACCGGTATTTTCAATTTTTGACCTTATATAATAATTAAATTCGTAGTGTTGAGAAAATATATTTACAGAAATAAAAATAAAGAAAAATAACAGGGTCCGTTTTTTCATAAATATTGTTTTAGCTTCATCCAATCCTCAAGTTTTCTTTCAAAAGAAACCGTATGAAGAGGGCTTGTTGAGGGCAGCAAAAATACCGGAATTTTATAATTCTTTCCTAAAATTTTCTGCACATTTTTATATGATTTTCCACCGTTGCAAAATATGGCTTTTATATTGGGATGATTTTCCAACAGTTCTTCAATCTGATTGGCTTCTTCGTTTTTAATCTCAGAATCAAGGCTTCCTTTTCTTTCGCACGAATCAATGACGTCCCAAAGCGCAATATGATGTTTTTTTAAGATCTGAATTCTTTGATCATAATCTTCCGTAAATTCTTCATTGAACAATTCAAAAACAATCTTCCAGAATTTGTTTTGCGGATGGCCGTAATATTGTTGTTTTTTCAGGGATTGAATACCTGGAATTGAACCTAAAATTATAATTTCAGAATGATCATCAATAATTGGAGGAAAAGAGAAAATTCTGTTATGCATGATTAAGGTTTTTATATTTTGGCTAAAGCCTTTTCATTTTTCACAAACAAAAAGCGGGCTAAAGCCCGCTTCTATTGATATTTTATAGTGTTTCTTTTAACCATTCGAAAAATTCTCTCTGCCAAACAAGACCGTTCTGTGGATGAAGCACCCAGTGGTTTTCGTTCGGGAAATATACCAGCTTTGATTTCAAACCTCTAAGCTGGGCGGCCTGGAAAGCTTCCTGTCCCTGCTCGTAAGGAACCCTGTAATCAATTCCTCCCTGAACGATCATGATCGGCTTATTCCATTTATCCACAAAATTACTTGGATTAAACTCTGTGTATGCTTTCGGAAGGGGGTTTTCCCAAGGCGAACCGAGATCCCAGTTGGCGAACCAAAGTTCTTCCGTTGTAAGATACCATGATTTCATATCAAACAATCCGTCGTGTGCAATAAAGGTTTTGAATCTATTCTCATGAATTCCGGCTAACATGAATACACTGTAACCACCATAGCTTGCGCCTACCGCGGCTACTCTTTCACCATCTACATAAGGCAATGTTTTGGCATAATCCGTTGCGGCAAGGTAATCTCTCATCGGCTGGCCTCCCCAGTCTTTGGATATTTCTTCATTCCATTTTGTTCCCCAGCCCGGCATTCCTCTTCTGTTTGGTGCCACAACAATATATCCGTTGGCAGCCATTAAGGCGAAATTCCATCTTGTACTAAAGAATTGTGTTAATGCAGACTGTGGTCCGCCCTGGCAATATACCAGTGTCGGGTATTTTTTATTCGGATCAAAATTGGGAGGATAATGGAACCATACCCCCATTTCTTTACCGTCGGAAGTTTTCACCATTTTAAGTTCAGATTTCCCCTGTGCCAGGCTTGCGTACGTGTCTTTATTGACTTCGGTTACCTGCTGCATTTCTCCGTTTTTGATATTTACCGAAAACAGATCCGTTGCGTGGTTAATGTCTGTTCTTCCTACTAATAAAGATTTTTTCTGATCCGCAAATATTTCATTCACATCAAAATCACCTTTTGTGATCTGCTGAACTTTAGCGTTTTTCGGATCTAATGAAAAAAGCTGTTTTGTCCCTCTAAAAGCAGCCGTAAAATAAATCGTTTTGGAATCTGCGCTCCAGAAGACGTCACCGGAAACGCTTTCGTCCCATCCGGCAGTGAGATTTGTCACTTTTCCGGTTTTCCAGTCCATGATTTTTACATCATTTTTATCTGCTTCATAACCGTCTCTTGCCATGCTCTGCCAAATGAGTGATTTTCCGTCCGGACTGAACTTAGGATTCACATCATAGCCTTTATTGGATTCCGTTAAATTTCTGGTAGTCCCTGTTGCAATATCGTAAGCGAAGATGTCTGTATTTGTACTGGTGGAATACTCTTTTCCGCTTTTCGCTTTTGTTACATATAAGAGCTGTGAAGAATCCGGGCTCCAGATAAAATCTTCAGCTCCTCCGAACGGTCTTTGCGGAGCGTCCCACATTTTACCTTCAAGAAGATCTTTTGCTGCATCAGCTTTATCGGAAATATTCACCACAAAAACATGATTGTATTTTCCTTCGTTAAAATAATCCCAATGCCTGTGATTGAGGTCGGTATACACCTGTGCTGTAGTTTTCGGGGTATCGGAATATTTGTCTTTCCCCATTACTTTTTCCACCAGTACCTGTCTGCTGAAGGCTATTTTTTTACCGTCGGGAGAAATGACAATATTATCTGCTTCCCCGATCATATAAAATTCCGTCCAGGTTTTGGCGTTGTCTTTAGAAAGAAAAATCTTATCGCCTTCTTGGGCATAGATCCCATTTTTATCCCATTGAATCAAAACTTTTTTACCCAAATCCATTTTTGCGGACTGGTTATTGAGGACATTCAGGAAATAGCTTTCGTTTTTTGTTTTCTCTGTTTTAAGATCTACCTGTCCCACTTTATAAATAAGCGAAGACTGATCTGGTGAAACGGCCTGTACTCCGACTTTTTTTAAAGTCCAGAGGATTTCAGGCGTCATTACTTTTTGTGCATTCATTAAGAGCGGCGCTGCTAAAGCGAGCAGACTGTACTTAAGTTTCATATTGTTGATCGAATTTTTGATTATGATATAAAGCTCATAATCCAGTTTATTTCAAAGTTTTCAAAGGTACTTATTTTTAGCATACACGGAGAGAATATTCAGATATAAAATTTAAGCAAAATCGTGTATTGTCTTCATAAAAAAGAGTGAACCGAAGCCCACTCATTATCAACGTTTGATAGATTTACAATTAATCTCCGTCCGAAAACATCGAATTGGCCAGAGAAGTGATCAGGGAAAGAAGAATGCTGAAAATCAGCGCCCACCAGAATCCGTCGACGACCATACTGTCTATAAAGTAATCTGCAATAAGAATGATAATGGCATTGATAACAAGGGCAAATAATCCTAAAGTAATAATCGTTAAAGGCAAGCCCAAAAGGCTAAGAATCGGTTTTACAATGAGGTTTAAAATTCCCAATACGATGGAAAAGATAATAGCACCTCCGAATCCTGAAAAATGGACTCCCGGTAAAATCATGGTGAGCAGATAAGCTACAATTGCTGTTACCAGCAGGCGAATAATTAAGTTCATATTTTTATTTTTTTAGTTCAGTTCAAAAAACTTGTTACTTTAAATATAGCAAAATTTTCGAAAATTATTTTATTTTCATCATGGTAACGAGTGAAGTGGCAACGTGACTTTCAGACTCATTGTTTTCATCAACAGTATAGATTTCAGTACGAATAACGCTGATTTTTGCGCCACCTTTGATAACGTACGACTTTGAAACCAATGCATCACCGATGGCCGGTCTCAGATAATTCACTTTTAATTCTACGGTTACAACATAGCAATCTTCTTCATAATGACTTACTGCAGCATATCCGGAAGAGACATCAACCAAAGAAGCAATCATGGCTCCATTGAACATTCCGGCTTTTCGGGTCATCAGATCCATTTTAGGAATTTTCATGGAGATAAAGTCGGTTTCAACTTCCAAAAGTTCTGCTTTGTAGAATTTCAATGTTTCGGAGCGGTTGAAACTATTGGTGATGAGCTGTTTTTTTTCGGGGGTCATGTTTTGATTTTAAAGGTAAATGTAAATACAATTTTAAAAAACAATGCAAATATATTTCCGTTATTATTTTGATTAAACCATTATGGTAATCTAAGCAGTTAAGATTGCAGTAAGTTTTGGCTAAAGCCGTTTGAAGTTTTTATTTGAAAGCGGACTAAAGTCCGCTGCTATTGATGTTCGCAGTGAAAAATTCTATTCTTTGCTTGTTGTACAGATACTTCGACAAGCTCAGCATGACATTGCAAATACTAACAGTTCTTATTTAATACTATTTTGTAACAGCCTTTGCTGAGCGGAGGTAAAAATCTTACCTTAATTAATTTAAAATAATCTGAAAATGTTCATCCATAGACAAAACACCTTCCGCCAAACTTTCGGGATGGGTTATAAACCCTTTTAACTTTGAAGTTTTTCCTTTTAATACCAAATCCATCAGCTGCTTATCCGATAATTTTTTACCGAATATTTCAAAGGTTACTTTGAATCCGCAGTTTTTAAAGTCTGAACATCCTACAGCTGTTTTCCCCTTCATAAGATGGTGTTCTTTACATTTTGGGCATTTTGTTTCTTCCCAGGATTGCAGCTCTTTTTTAACGGCAGGTTCGCGTTTTTTCTTTTCTTTACCTGCTTTTTCTTCTTCCAGATTAATTACTTTTCCTTTACCATATACTACCTTTTCTGTAAGTTCCGTTACCATTCGGATCAGTTCTTCTTTAAACTGATTGGCTTCATATTCACCCTTTTCAATTTTTCGGAGCTTGAATTCCCATTCTCCTGTAAGTTCCGGACTTTTCAGGAGTTCGTCTTCGATGGTATCAATAAGCTGAATACCGGTTTGGGTAGCGATGAGGTTTTTCCTTTTCTTTTCGATATACTTCCTTTTAAAAAGAGTTTCGATGATATTGGCTCGGGTTGATGGCCTTCCGATCCCGTTGTTTTTAAGCAATTCACGGAGTTCTTCGTCTTCCACCTGTTTCCCTGCTGTTTCCATGGCCCGGAGAAGTGTTGCCTCAGTGTAAGGTTTTGGCGGTGAGGTTTTACCCTGATGGATCATCGGATCGTGCGGTCCGATTTCTCCTACGGTAAATTCCGGAACGGTCTGTTCTTCCTCTTTATCTTTGTATTTTTCCGATTCATCTTTCGGTTCCTTCGCATATAATGCTCTCCATCCCGGTTCGATAATCTGTTTTCCGCTGGTTTTGAAAGGAATGGTTCCTACTTTTCCTTCTACCAAGGTGTTTGAAATTTTACATTCAGGATAAAAAACAGAAATAAATCTTTTAGCAATTAAATCATACACCAGTTTTTCCTCTCTGCTCAGATTTTGGGAAGGCGGAACTTCCGTAGGAATAATCGCGTGGTGATCCGTGACTTTCGTATCATCAAAAACCGTTTTGGATTTGGGAATAGGTGCCTGCAGCAATGGTGAAACAAGCTCCTGGTAGAATGTCATTTTTCTTAGGATTCCCTCTATTTTCGGATATAAGCTTTCAGATAAATACGTTGTATCTACACGAGGATAGGTGACATGCTTTTTTTCGTAAAGGCTTTGGATGTAATTCAATGTATTTTCTGCGGAATAACCATATTTTCTGTTGGCTTCGACCTGAAGTCCGGTAAGGTCAAACAATCTCGGATTTTTTTCTTTACCCTCTTTAATTTCGAAAGAAACGATCTCAAAAAGGTTTTCTTTTAAATATTCCAGGCCTTTTTCGGCGCGTTCTAATGTTTTTAAACGGTCGATGGCGGCATTAAAAACAACGTCTCTGTATTTCGTTTTCAGTTCCCAATATTCTTCTATGGTAAAGGCATCAATCTCCTTTTGACGCTGAACCAGCATGGCCAGTGTAGGAGTCTGCACTCTTCCGATAGAAAGCACCGCTTTGTTTCCCCCGAATTTTTTGGTGAAAAGCCTTGTTGCATTGATGCCTAAAAGCCAGTCGCCGATCGCCCTTGCATTTCCGGCGAGATATAAATTTTTGTAGTCTTCGGCTGGTTTCAGACTGGCAAAACCTTCCTTAATGGCTTCTTCGGTAAGAGATGAAATCCACAAACGCTGAATGGGTTTGTTGCATTTCGCTTTCTGCAATACCCATCTTTGGATGAGCTCTCCTTCCTGTCCGGCATCCCCGCAGTTAATGACCTCATCACATTCGGCTACTAATTTTTCAATAACTTTAAACTGGTTTTCAACCCCTTTATTCGGAATTAATTTGATCCCGAAATTATGGGGAATAATGGGTAGCAGAAAAAGATTCCAGGATTTGTACTGCGGACCGTAATCGTGCGGTTCTTTAAGGGTGCAGAGATGCCCGAATGTCCATGTCACACAATAGCCGTTTCCTTCCATATATCCCTGTTTGGGAGTGGTGGCGCCCAATACTTTGGCAATATCTCTGGCAACACTGGGTTTTTCGGCAATACAAAGTTTCATGAATTTTTTGGAGTTTTGAAGAGGGCAAAAATCGGGATTTTTTTTGGATTTTGCTAATTTGTTGATGGCGGATGAGTGTTGGTTGATGGTTGATTGCTGAGTGTGTGGCCGTTGAATAAAAAGCTCCCTTAAAAAGAGAGCTCACCAACAATACTTATGAACCAGGTTCATGAATTTATTTTATTTTACATTGTCATCGGAACTTCCATGAGAAGAATTTCCGTATTTTCTGATGTTGCTTTAATCTGTAAATCCGAAATATCCCAAACGCCGAAGCCGTCTCTTTCTTCCAGCTTCTGGCCTTCGATTTCAGCACTTCCTTTGATGATGAATGCATACACGCCATTGCTTTTTTTCTTAATCTGATAGGTGGTTTCGCTGTTATTTTGAAAGCTTCCTAAATGAAACCATGCATCCTGATGAATCCATACCCCTTCGTCATCGGGATTCGGAGAAAGGATCTGCTGGAATTTGTTTTTGCTTTTCGTTTTATCTAAAGTAATCTGATCGTATCTTGGCGTCACATTTCTTTTATTCGGATACACCCAGATCTGAAGAAATTTTACCAGCTGATCCTGGTTTTTGTTGAATTCACTGTGCATAATTCCTGTTCCGGCACTCATTACCTGGATATCACCGCTTCGGATAACGGCTGTATTTCCCATACTGTCTTTATGTTCCAGATCGCCTTCCAATGGAATGCTGATAATCTCCATATTGTCGTGAGGATGTGTTCCGAAACCCCTTCCCGCTTCTACTTTATCATCATTTAAAACTCGTAATACCCCGAAATGCATTCTTTCCGGATTATGATAATTGGCAAAACTGAAGGTATGATGGCTCACCAGCCAGCCGTGGTCTGCTTTCCCTCTTGTATCTGCTTTATGAATAACAGAGTTGTCTTTTATTTTTGAATCGGGATTGGGAAGATGGTTGTAGCCAATCGGTTCCAGCGGCTCAATTTCATCAATTTCATTTTTCATCGTATTTCCTAACGATGCTGATGCCACGAACATTCCTGTTCCCAATAATCCTTTTTTTAAAAAATCTTTTCTGTCCATATCTGTATGTTATTTATTCTTTTGGTAGGACAAAATTAGGTGGATGGAAATTCCTGTGCATTTAACTAGTTTAATAAATTCATTTCTTTTGTCTTGAAATTGAAATTCAATGCTAAAAAGAATTGTTTATTGTTAGTCGTTAATTTCTTTTGTCTTGAAACAAAAGAAACAAAAATTCAAGACTGGAACCTTACGCTAAAAAATATTTTTATTCTCTAAAAATCCCAAAACTCGTGCGAATTTACTGTTGGTTCTTCGGTTTATTATTGCTGTCGCACTCAGACAGTGGAATTTTATTTACGTTCATAAAACTATTTTTCTTAACGCTTCAGTTTCCTATGTCAATTTTATAGTGGGTGTATTAAAGTTGGTCATTCCGGAAAAATCTCAACAAGCATTTTTCAATTTCTTTTGTCGTGAAAATGAAATTCAATGATAACAAAGATTATTATCTGTTAATTTCTTTTGTCTTAAAACAAAAGAAACAAAAATTCAAGACTGGAACCTGAAGGCTAAAAAATAGTTTTATTCTCTAAAAATCCCAAAACTCGTGCGAATTTACTGTTGGTTCTTCGGTTTATTATTGCTGTCGCACTCAGACAGTGGGATTTTCTTTACGTTCATAAAACTATTTTTCTTGACGCTTCAGTTTCCTGGGTCAATTTTATAGTGGGCATATTAAAGTTGGTCATTCTGGAAGAATCTCAACAAGCATTTTTCAATTTCTTTTGTCGTGAAAATGAAATTCAATGATAACAAAGATTATTATCTGTTAATTTCTTTTGTCTTAAAACAAAAGAAACAAAAATTCAAGACTGGAACCTGAAGGCTAAAAAATATTTTTATTCTCTAAAAATCCCAAAACTCGTGCGAATTTACTGTTGGTTCTTCGGTTTATTATTACTGTCGCACTCAGACAGTGGGATTTTATTTACGTTCATAAAACTATTTTTCTTCACGCTTCAGTTTCCTAGTTCGTTTTTTTATAGCGTTATATTAGAGATCCTTCGACTGCTTCGCGCTCAGGATGACAGCGTGCAACATTAAACATGAAAAGAAATTGTGATGATAAAACCACCCCGTCAAAAATTCTCCAAATTTTGCCACCCCTCTGGAGGAGGGGAATTGCGCGCGCGTTATTGAATTTTGAACATTATTTTTGTCTTGAAGCGAGGCGTTTTCGGATGGTGCTTACGAATTCTTTGGAAACGCCGAGATAGGAAGCAATATAGTATTGTGCCACTCTTTGCGGAATGGAAGGGTAGACTTTTATGAATTCCAGGTAACGGTCTGAAGCACTTTTGGAAATGGTATTCACGAGACGGTGCTGGAGTGTGGAAAGGTTCCTCTGAACGAGCATTCTGAAAACCCTTTCAAATTTGGGAATTTCGGTTAATAGTTTTTCTTTGGTTTCCGGATTCAGCATATAAATTTCCGAATCTTCCAGCGTTTCAATGTATAAATGAGATGGCTTCTGATCCTGAAATGAAGCAATATCACTGATCCACCAGTCTTCTATGGCAAACAGGATGGTGACTTCAAAGCCATTGTCATCAAGATAATATACTCTTACACAGCCTTTCTGAATGTATCCTTCAAACTGGCAGATTTCTCCTTCGCGTAGCAGCACAGTCTTTTTGGGAAAGGTCTGAAGGGTAAGTAAATCTGTAAAAAATTGTTTTTCTTTAGGATCGAGAGTAATGAATCGTGTTACGTTTCCAATGATGTTTTCAGACATAGTTGCAGTTTAAGGCTGCAAATTAGGAAAAAGTGTGTAAACTTCGTTCTTTAATAATCCGCTTCCTCCGCCATAATGGTCAATTATCTTTACCTCTTTTTCCAGATTTTTGCAAAATACTTTAATATCTTTTTCAAACTGTTCGTCGAGACCGGAACTTAGAAGGACAACGTCAATATCATTATTTCTGATCACATCATAGCATGAATTTTCATCAGTCTGGATGGCTGCTTTCCAGCCTTCATTGTTTTCAATGATTCTTTTCAGGGTATCAAGGATCTCCTGGTTTTTTCCGATGACTAAGAATTGTAAGGTATTCATTTTTACTTTTTTATTTATTATTTGCCAGATTTTTTAAAATGTAAAGGGGGCACAAATATTTTTAGATATTTTCTGCTTTAAGTTACACAAAGTCATTTCACCTAATAAAGATCACGATTCTTGAGTATGACAGATTACAAATCATTGGATTTTTCATTTCCAATAATTGCTTTACAAATGTTTACTTCCTGTGATTTTTAGTTCGTTCAGGTCCAGCTGTGATTCTGCTTTCCGGATCTCGTCGTCGCTGAAGCTTTTTTCTCTTTTCATTTTAAACAATTCTTTCCGCTGAAGCGCAAAAATCTTCAGCATGATTTCATGGTATTCCTTAAGGTCTTTTTGCCTGTTCGTGCACATTTCGATTGAAGTTAAGTGGTTTTTTCTAAGCTTAATATCGCTTTCAACAGTATTTCTAAAATTTTCAACAAGGCTGTTACGATTAATATGCTCCTGATATTTTTCGTGAAGTGTGTTAAGTGCCAGTTTATCAAGCCTGATCTGTATTCCCGCCTGCTGTTCATGGGATGGCTGAATAGGATCGATCTCTTCAATTCTGATAAGTTTTATAATTAAAGGCAGCGTAAGCCCCTGAAATACCAGGGTCACAAAAATAACCACAAAGGTGATGAACAGGATGAGGTTTCTCATAGGAAATTCCGACTGTTCGTTCATCATTACAGGAATTGAAAGCGCTGTTGCCAGTGAAACAACGCCTCTCATTCCTGCCCAACCGATAATCAGCGGATTTTTCCAGCCCGGTGTCGGGTCTTTTCGGATATTTTTGCTAAGCCATCTCGGGATATGCGCCACGGGATAAATCCAGATCATTCTTACGACAATGACAATAGCACTGATGATAAGGCCGTATTTTATGCCTTCTAATAATGAGGTTTCTCCGAGGCCGTTTATAATATCAGGAAGCTGAAGCCCAATCAGTACGAAGACCAATGCATTCATCACAAAAATAAGGGTATTCCAGACGCCTAACATATTAACCCTTGTTGTACCGGTTTTAAATATTTCATGGGCACGGAATGACATAAACAACCCGCCGCTCACCACCGCCATAACACCCGAAAAGTGAAAATATTCTGCAGACAAAAATAAAATATAGGGTGTAATTACGGTAAGTGCTGCATCAATTGCCGGAGTTGTGGGCAGAAACCGATGAATAGCATAAAAAACGTGCGCTCCGGCAATACCTACCACTACGCCCATTCCTGCCACCAGAAAAAACTGCCCGGTTGCTTCCTGCATGGAAAATACACCGGTCATTACCGCAGCAAGGGCAAACCTGAAAACAATAAGTGATGAAGCATCATTAATAAGGCTTTCTCCTTCCAGTATGGCAATGGTACGTTTGGGAACTTTCAATCCTTTCAGAACTGTTGTTGCGGCAACCGCATCGGGAGGTGATACAATACCGCCCAACAAAAAGCCTAATGCTAATGTGAAGCCCGGAATTAAAGCCTGTGAAGCGAATGCCACGACCAGAGAAGTAAAAAAAACCAATCCGAAAGCTAAAAGTGCGATGGTTCTTTTCCATTTCCAGAAGTCATTCCAGGAGGTATACCAGGCTGCTTCATATAAAATCGGCGGAAGGAAAATCAGGAATATAATTTCCGGATCCAATTTTAGAACAGGAACTCCGGGAATAAAGCTGATACCTAATCCGGCCAATACCAGAAATATAGGATATGCAATTTTTATGTGCTGCGCCAGCATGACGAGGAGCATCACAATGAGGAGAAGACCCAATATAAGGAGTAGTTGTTCGTGCATGGTTTTTATTTTTCTATGTATTATTTTCTTTTGTCTTAAAAAAGTTCAAGACTGGAACCTTACGCTAAAAATTTCTTCTGCTCTCTAAAATTCTAAAACTTGCAAATTCAATGCTGGTTCTTCGGTTTTATATTTTTATCGCGCTTCGGACAGTAGAATTTTCTTTATGTTCGCAAAAGTAATTTTCTTTACGCTTCAGCTTCACAGGTCGTTTTCTTTAACTTATTTACTCTTTTGTTATTGGTTATCTACTATCTATTCGTCTATTATCTTCCGGTCTTTTTCTTACAAATGTATGAATAATGACGTTCTTTCCTTCTTTTCCAGGTTTCTGGTTTTATGACCTTTTCCGGCTGTGTCTTCTACCATAAAAATTTCACCGGTTTGAAACTGAACTGTAATTTTTTAACTTCAAAGTTCTCAGATAAATATCCTATTTCCCCCTGATCGATTAAAGGAATGTCGAGATCTTCAAAATGAGACTCTCCTTTTTCATCACTAAATATTCTTGTGATCATCATGACGTTTAGAAAAATAAATAGTAAGTTTTTATCTATACAAAAATCAGTGAATTCGCCATTTCAATCTCTTCCTGATTGATAGAGTGTCCAAAATTCTGGTAGACTTTTTCGGTAACGTCTGCATTCATTTCCCTGAAAATATTTGCCGTCGCATATACTCTTTCTACCGGCACATGAAAATCGGGATTGCTGGTTCCGAGGAAAACAGGGGTTTTTGCAAAGTCGCCTTTATAATTTTCCCGGTTGATCTTTTCACCAATTACTCCGCCGATAATTGCCACTGCCCCACCGAATTTCTGAGCATTTCTGGCTAAAAACTCCAGGGTAAGACAGGCTCCCTGTGAAAATCCGAAAAAATAGATATTTTCAGGTTTAATTCCTTCTGCTAAAGCTTTTTCCACGGTTTTTCCAATAATTTCCAATGCCGATGAAAGCCAGGGTTCATTCTGTTCTACCGGAGCCATGAAGCTAAGCGGATACCAGCTTCCATTGGTAGCTTGTGGAGCAAGCAATGCATATTCTTTTATGTTTAAATATTGCGATAAACTCAAAATATCCTGTGCGCTTCCACCTCTTCCGTGTATCATAATTAAAGCTTTTTCTGCTTCATTCAATGGTTTTCCTGCTGTTTTTATATCTAAAATATGGGCCATGTTTATCTGTATTTTTCTGTTGGATAATTAAATTTCGGGAGAACTTCCACCAAATGTTCTCTTTTTTCTTCAAACTGTGGAGGAAGGTTTAAATGTTCACCTAATGAAGCGAGCTCCTCATCAACATCAAACCCGGGACCTGAAGTAGCAATTTCAAACAAAACACCACCCGGCTCTTTAAAATAGACGGAAGTAAAATACTTGCGGTCCTTCACTTCAGTATGCTCCAGTCCGAATATATTGAGCTTATCAATCATTTCAAGCTGGGTTTGCGCATCCGGCGTAGCAAAGGCAACGTGATGAACCGTTCCTCTTCCGGCAAGTCCTTTCAGAGCATTCGGAGTGCAAACGAGATCTATATATTTTCCGGGAGCATCTTGAACTGCGTATCTAAACCGGTCTGAACTTTCTTTAATAAGCTGATGATCCATCTGAGTAGTTAATAATGCTGCTGTTCTCTCGTAGGCATCCAGCCAGATTTCCACATGGTGAATTCCTTTAATGGCAAAATCTTTAGGGATAAAATGGTTATTGTAGCCTTTACGTTCATCCTTATCATTGAAAACCAGTTCCAGTCCGAGCCCGTCAAAATCTTCAAGATAAATAAATACTTCACCGGAAAATCTTTGCTGAGGCTGCTTGAAAGGAATATTAAACTGATTCAGGCGGTCTACCCAGTAATCCAGCGCATCGATGGATACGGAAAACGCTGTTGTATTCAGCATTCCTTTTCCGTGTCTTCCGTTGACCAGTCCTTTTCCGTATGGAAAGGTGGTCATAATGGTTCCCGGAGTTCCGAATTCGTCCCCGAAGTAAAAATGATATACTTCTGAATAATCGAAATTAACGGTTGTTTTTACCAGCCGGAGTCCTAAAATTCCGGTATAAAAGTCTATATTTTCCTGTGTATCGCCGGTAATGGCTGTAACGTGGTGAAGTCCTGTGATCATTGTCATGGTTTTTGATTTATGGTTGAGGTTGAGGTTGAAGTTAAATAAATTATTCTTCTTTTAACCAAACGTCGTTGTACAATTCCGGGTTTTTTTTGAACTGGGCATGAACATACGGACACAACGGTACGATTTTAAGATCATTTTCCCTTGCATAGGAGACCAGCTTATCCAATAATATTTTGGCAAAACCTTTTCCTGAATATTCTTCGTTTACTTCGGTGTGATATACTGTTAATTTTTTTCCTATTACTGAAATATCCATTTTCCCGGCCTTACTGTCGTCTGAAAAAAGCTGTATTTCTCCTCTTACGTTTCCTAAAACTACTTTCGTTGTTTCCATAATATTTTTTAGTTGTTGGTTGATAGTTGTTTGTTAATAGCAAATTGTTTATTGCTTATTCCTTACTGCTAAATTACTGCGTTTGCTGAAAATGGCTGATGATCTATGATAACTTCGGCAATACTTCTTCTATTTTCTGACGTAAACCTTCATGCTGTTTAGGGAGTTTTAAGCTTGTTCCTAATTCGTTTAAAGGTTCGTCTACCGTGAATCCCGGATTATCGGTAGCAATTTCGAATAAAACACCGCCCGGTTCGCGGAAATATAGTGAGTAGAAGTAATCTCTGTCGATTTTAGGAGTGATGTTCAGTCCTGCGGAAAGTACTTTTTCGCGAAATTCCATCAACACAGCATCATCTTTAACCCTGAAAGCTACGTGGTGATTGGTTCCTGCCGCATTTCTTCCGGTTAATAATTTATCGTTCTCAATAATATCAACGAGATTGGCCGTTTCTACAGCATCTGTGGCAAAACGGTATCTTTTGCCTTCCTGTTTCTGAAGATCATATCCGAAGATATCGGTCAAAATCTTAATGGTAGGTTCTGCTTTTTTCAATGAAAGCGTTACATTATGAAATCCTTTCAAGGCATTTTCTTCTTTGATATCCGCTGTTGTCCAGACTTTTCTTTCGTCTGTGGAAGATTCGATAAACTGAAGCTGCAAACCATCCGGATCCTGAAATGAAATTAAATTTTCACCAAATATTTCTCCTTCCTCTACATTAACATTAAACTGCTGCAACCTGCTTTTCCAGAAACCGAGGCTTCCTTTCGGAACTGAATATCCGATGTGAGTAGCCAGCCCTGATCCGTTGGTGCCCTTACCTATTCCTTCCCAAGGGAAGAATGTAAGAATCGTTCCGGGTGTTCCTTCTTCGTTTCCGAAATAAAAGTGATAGGTTCCCGGATCATCAAAATTAACGGTCTTCTTAACGAGTCTTACTCCCAATACCTGAGTATAAAAATCTAAATTTCTTTTGGCATTGTCTGCAATTGCGGTAATATGGTGCAATCCTAAAATTCTATTGTTCATGTTGTTTAATTTTATAATACAAATGTAGTATGTTGACTCTTTACTCACATTTAACTAGTTTAATAAATGAGATTATCTTGAATGACGATTTATGTGATTATTTTTAAATTAAGATTAAAGATTGGTTAAAACTGTTTAATGAATATTATTTACAAAAAAATAAATATTTAAAAATCAACAGATTAAAATTAAATTTAAAATTATTTTACAAAAAGTCTACTTTTTTAGTGGACTAATGAAAATTTATGTCCTATATTTGCAACCGTAATCAGAAGATAAAAAACAGTGAATACAGGTTTGAAAAATATTTTCATCATCAAGCATACCATCAGAACAATGATGATGTATTGCTGTATGCCTGAAATAGAGCATCGTGGTGACTGACCTTACTTTTATATGACATATTTTGAAGGCTTTACCACTTATAGTTGTAGAGCCTTTTTTGTTTAATAATGAATCGTAAACATGATAGAAATAAAAAATATATCAAAAACTTTCCATCAGAAAAAGCAGTCTTTTAAAGCGCTGGATCAAATCAGCCTGAGTATCGAAAAAGGTGATATCGTTGGCATCATCGGATTTTCGGGAGCCGGAAAAAGCACGCTGATCAGAACGGTCAATCTGCTTGAAAAACCGGATGAAGGCGAAATTATCATCAATGGAAAAGATTTTACCCGATTAAAATCCAGGGAATTGGCTAAAGAACGAAAGAAAATAGGAATGATTTTTCAGCATTTCAATCTTCTTTCTTCGAGAACTGTCTCTGAAAATATTGCCCTACCGCTGGAACTGGATGGGGCGGATAAAGCGGCAATTCATAAAAAAGTCAATGAACTGCTTAAGATTGTCGGACTTGAAGATAAAGCTAATGAATACCCGAAAAACCTATCGGGAGGCCAAAAGCAAAGAGTAGCAATTGCCAGGGCGCTTGCCAATGATCCTTATCTTCTGCTCTGCGATGAAGCAACCAGTGCACTGGATCCCGCCACAACGTTGTCAATCCTACAGCTTTTAAAAGATATTAATCAAAGGCTTGGCATTACTATCCTGCTGATTACCCACGAAATGGAAGTTATTCGCTCGGTCTGCAACCATGTTGCTGTTATAGACAAAGGAAAACTTATTACAAAAGGAACTTTACGTGAAATTATTTCACAAAAAGATCATCCCATCATCAGACAATTTTTAAACTCAGGTGTTATGAACATACCGCAAGAACTTAATAAAAAAATGCAAAAGGAACCGAAAGACGGTCTTTTTCCTCTCATAGAAGTAGAAGTAAACGAAGCCATTTCTGTTGAAGAGCTTCTTTCCATTGTGTATGATAAATACAAAATCCCTTATAAAGTTCTGAAAGCAGATGTAGAATACTTGGGTGATGCCAATTTCGGTAAGCTTTTGTTACAGCTGCAAGGCGGTGAAGAAGAAAACCAGCAGGCGATTTATTATTTGAATCAGAACAAAATCCAAAACAGAGTAAGAGGTTATGCTTAGTGATACGGTGATTGCGCTCCTTTCAAAGGGAGTTTGGGAGACAGTTTTTATGACATTTGTATCCGGATTTTTCGGATTTGTTTTAGGCCTGCCCGTTGGGATCCTTCTGTTCCTGACGAGAAAAGGACAGCTTCTGGAAAACAGTATTTATAATAGAATTTTGTCGGTTCTGGTTAATATTTTCCGCTCTATACCTTTTATTATTCTGATTGTATGGATGATCCCCTTCACAAGAGGTCTGGTGGGAACATCAATAGGTGTGAATGCAGCATTGGTTCCACTGAGCATCGGGGCAGCACCATTTATTGCCAGACTGGTTGAAAACAGCCTGCTGGAAGTTCCGTCCGGACTAATAGAAACCGCCAGAGCACTGGGAGCCAGCCCAATTCAGATCATCAGGAAAATTCTGTTGCCGGAAGCACTTCCCTCTTTAATCAACAATGCAACGATTACTTTAATAACTTTAGTAGGGTATTCTGCAATGGGCGGAGCAGTGGGAGCCGGCGGATTGGGACAGATTGGTTATCAGTACGGGTATATCGGTTATGATGCAGTCATTATGAATCTTGTGCTTGGCTTACTGGTGGCTATTGTTTTTATCATCCAGTTTTCGGGTGACCGACTGGCTAAAAGATTTGACCACCGATAAATTATTAATAAGAAAAGATAATAATGTAAGCTAAAATATTAGCTTAAAGATTTGATATAATGTGAATGTGAAATAGTGTGGTGGCATTGCAAAACTTTGTCACTGGTGGTAAAGAGCGAATTTCCGGGGCACCCTGAGATTAATACTCTTCCGTGATTTTCGCTTTCTTACCATTGGAAAAAAAGAAAAATTTAAAAAATGAAAAAAAGAAAGATTTTAGGACTCATTAGTGCAGCGCTTTTATTTGCATCCTGTAATTCCGGTAAAGATAATCCCAATACCATTAAAGTGGGTATTACCTCAGGTCCGGAGCAGGAAATTGCTGAGACTGCCAAAAAAGTAGCCAAAGAAAAATACAACCTTGATGTGGAACTCGTTGCCTTCAATGATTATGTTGTACCCAACGAAGCGCTGAACAACGGAGATATCGATGCCAACGCTTTTCAGCATGTACCCTATTTGAATGAACAGTCGAAACAGCGGGGATACAAACTGGCTGTTGTGGGAAATACGTTCGTTTATCCTATTGTTGCCTATTCCAAAAAGATCAAAAATATCAGCGAGCTGCAGGATCGAAGTACCGTTGTGATTCCAAATGATCCGACCAATGGAGGGCGCTCTTTACTATTGTTGCAGAAAAACGGTTTGCTAAATCTGAGAAATAACGTCGGCCTGCTTCCTAAAGTCACTGATATTACTGAAAATCCAAAACAGTTAAAAATTATTGAAATTGAAGCACCGCAGCTACCGAGAGTATTGGATGATAAGGAAGTTGTATTGGCAATCATTAACAATAATTTTGCAGCACAGGCAGGATTGGATGCAGAAAAGCAGGGAATTCTAAAAGAAGATAAAGATTCTCCGTACGTTAATGTAATTGTTTCAAGAGAGGATAATAAAAATTCAGAAAAAGTGAAAAATTTTGTAAAGGCTTACGAATCTGATGAGGTATTGAAAAAGGCAGAAGAAATTTTCAAAGGCGGCGCTGTTAAAGGCTGGAACTAAAACAATTTCAGGAGTAAATATCACTTCCAGTTTAAGATAATTGTTTGGTGAAAATTTTTGCTATTTAAATATTTTTGCGGCATCATTTTATTCAAGAAATGGTGCTTTTTGTTTTTTATAAATCCTGAAAGATAACCAATTGTATTAAATTACATTTTCTCAATTTGAGATAATAAAAAAATTCCCTACTTTTGCTTTTAATCTAAAAAAGGCTTTTTATGTTAAAGAAAACCGCCATTGTAAGTTTATTTACACTTATTTCCGCTTCGTATATGGCTCAAAATACCAAGACACTTCCCGTTTATTTAGACGAATCAAAACCTGTTGAACAGCGCATTCAGGATGCTCTTTCCAAAATGACGCTTGAGGAAAAAATTGCCATGCTTCATGCACAATCCAAGTTCAGCTCTCCCGGAGTACCAAGACTGGGAATCCCTGAATTCTGGACAACCGACGGGCCGCACGGCGTACGTTCTGAAGTAAAATGGGACGAATGGGACCAGGCCGGATGGACCAATGATTCCATCATTGCCTATCCTGCCCTCACCGCACTTTCCGCAACATGGAATAAAAACATGTCCTGGAATTACGGTAAAGCATTGGGTGAAGAAGCCCGTTACAGAAAAAAAGACATTCTTCTGGGACCAGGCGTCAACATTTACAGAACGCCCCTCAACGGAAGAAACTTTGAATATATGGGAGAAGACCCTTTTCTAACCTCAAAAATGGTGGTGCCTTACATTAAGGGAGTACAATCCAACGGCGTAGCAACTTCCGTAAAGCATTTTGCCCTGAACAATCAGGAGATGTTCCGTCACACCAGCAATGTCATTGTAGACGACAGAACGTTGTATGAAATTTATCTTCCGCCTTTTAAAGCTGCCGTTACCGAAGGAGATTCCTGGACGATAATGGGAGCATATGATATGTACAAAGGGCAATATGCAAGCCAGAATCAATACCTCCTTAATGATATTCTGAAAAAAGAATGGAACTACAAAGGTGTTGTTGTTTCAGACTGGGGCGCGGTAAACAATACCGAACAGGCCATCCACAATGGTCTTGACCTTGAGTTTGGAAGCTGGACCAACGGTTTATCAGAAGGGCATTCCAATGCGTATGACAGCTATTATTTAGCACAACCTTATTTAAAGCTCATTAAAGAAGGAAAAGTAGGAACAAAAGAGCTTGATGATAAAGTGACCAGACTTTTACGTCTTGCCTATAAAACCACAATGAACAGGAATAAGCCTTTCGGAAATATTGCCTCTGAAGAGCATAAAGCTGTAGCCAGAGAAATTGGTGAGGAAGGGATTGTACTGTTGAAAAACCAGGGAAATGTTCTTCCGATTGATATTAATAAAGCTAAAAAAATTGCCGTTATCGGAGAAAATGCCATCAAAATAATGACTGTTGGCGGAGGTTCATCCTCTTTAAAGGTAAAATATGAAACGCTTCCTTTGGACGGAATTAAGGCGAGATTCGGGAAACAGGCAGATGTACAGTATGCAAGAGGATATGTAGGAGACATTGGCGGAGAATACAACGGCGTGAAATCCGGACAAAACCTGAAGGAAGACCGCTCTCCAGAAGCTCTTCTGGAAGAAGCTGTAGCATTGGCTAAATCTTCAGATTACGTCATTTTTGTAGGCGGATTGAATAAAGCTGACTTCCAGGACAGTGAAGGAAACGACAGAAAAAGCTACGGACTGCCATACAATCAGGATAACGTGATTTCTGCATTAGCAAAAGCCAATAAAAATCTTGCCGTAGTTCTGGTATCCGGAAATGCAGTTGCTATGCCGTGGGTGAAAGAAGTTCCTACAATCGTTCAGGCCTGGTATTTGGGTTCTGAAGCAGGAAATTCGCTGGCTGCCGTATTGGCGGGCGATGCCAATCCGTCCGGAAAGCTGCCGTTTACTTTTCCTGTAAAGCTTGAAGACAATGCAGCTCACCAAATGGGTGAATATCCGGGAAATAAAGAAGAGCTGGCTGCCGGAAAAGGAAAAGATCAGAAAAATCCGATCAATATCAAATACAATGAAGGGATTTTGGTAGGATACAGATGGCACGATACGAAAAAAATCAAACCTTTATTCAGTTTCGGACATGGTTTGAGCTACACCACTTTTGAGTTCGGAAAAGCAAAAGCAGATAAAAAAGAAATATCGCAGGAAGACAAAATCACTTTTGCGGTAACGGTTAAAAATACTGGTAAAAAAGCGGGAGCCGAAGTGGCACAACTCTATATCAGCGATCTTAAATCATCCGTTCAGCGGCCAGCCAAAGAACTGAAAGGTTTTGAAAAAGTATTCCTGAATCCGGGAGAGCAAAAGGAAGTAACATTTACTATCGATAAAACAGCTTTAAGTTTCTTCGATGCCGAAAAACACGACTGGGTTGCAGAACCCGGAGATTTTGAGGCCTTAATAGGCAATTCTTCGGATGCTATTAAAACCAAGGTGAAGTTTACTTTAAAGTAGTTTTACTTATTTATATTTCTAAAACGTGAATGCCCGGAAAAGATCCGGGCATTTTTATGGTGTGGCAGTATCATTTGACACTATCAAACAATTATTTTAATTTAAAATTAAACTTCAACAATCAATTCCTTCTGGTATCCGTTGTACTTTTCCGTAACATAACCATGCGGATTACAGATGATTTCGGTTTCTCCGATTTTGTACCTGCAAGGCGTATGAATATGCCCATGAATCCAGTATAACGGTTGATATTCGAGAATTAAATCTTCCAGATCTGAAGCATAGGCTGAAGTCAGCGGATCTTTTTTGAAATGTTCCGGTACCGACTGAAGACTTGGAGCGTGATGGGTAACAACAATATTGCGAAATTCTTTAGCATTTTCCAGACTTTCTTTCAGCCAGGCTTTGGAGAAATGATGAATTTTAAAGACATCAATCGATCTGATTTTTGAGTAGGAAGGATCTCGACGGATCAGCTTATAGTCGTTCATTCCTGTCTGACAAAGAAATCCGTAATATCTGGGATCCCCGAAAATTGAGAAATCTGTCCATAAAGTTGATCCGTGAAAACGCACGCCTTCAATATCTACAAATTTATCTTCCAGAACGAAAATATTGGAATTTGTGGCAGCTTCTTTTATTTTATGTAAAGTTTTAGGATAAGAGCCTTTGTAATATTCATGATTTCCAAGCACATACACTACAGGTTGTTTAGGAATCTTGTTTTTAATCCATTCAATTCCTTTTGTTCCCAGGTTGACATCTCCAGCCAGTATTACCACATCAGAATTATCAAAAGATAAATCGGTTACCCCAAATTCCTGATGCAGATCACTGATGATTTGTATTTTCATTCCGCTAAAATAAAAAAATAACCTGCACTTTGCTCAGATGCTTTTTATCCTTCATCATAAAGGTATTTTTAAATTGTAAAATTGAATGCAATATTCAAGATATAATCTTTTAATTATCCGCCAGATATAATGTAAAATACTATTCAACCACTACTTTCGCTTTTCTTATTTTTATATTCACGGTGATAAAATAGAATAATATTCCCATTGCAGACAAAGCATACATAATCAGAATCATTAAACTTAAATTTCCGACAGCCCATTCCGATGGAAACATTTGACTCATTAAAGTCATGAACGAAAGCCCAATTCCGGCACCTAAAAAATAGCTTGTAGATCCTACACTTGAAGCTACTCCGTAATCTGAAGGGTGAATATCCTGAACGCCTAATACCGACTGTGCGGTAAAGCAAAACGTCATTCCGATACCGGAAATACAGGCTGCCCCGATTAAAACCAACGGTAAAGGATGTCCGGCAAAAACTGAAATCAAAAGCAGTAAAGCTCCTGTTAGCATAAAACCCCATCCGAAAACAGCCATCTGTGCAGAATCAAGCCTTTTTGAAACATAGGGCAGAATAAATTTTGCCACCAGTGCAGACATGATACTGAACGGAACAAGCATCAATCCTGCCGAAGCCGCACTGTGCCTCATATCTTTCTGGAGCATTAATGAAATCAGAAATAAAAAGCCTATAAAAAAAGCTCCCAATGCTACAAAACCCAATCCGGAAACTTTTAATGATTTTTCTTTTATCAATGATAAATCGATCAGTGGCTGTGATACAGATTTTAAACGGTAAAACAGTATGGCTAATAATAAAACAGCTGCAATAAAGGAAGAAACAACTATTGCCGTATTTTCAGTAATATGAATAAGTTCATGTGCTCCGTAAGTAAGGCTTAATAATCCCAGCACAAGCAAAATACCTGATAAAACATCTGTTTTTTTTGATTTTTCTAAACTTTTGTCTTTCGGAAGATAGTAATAGGCAAGTATCAAAGTGATTGCTAAAACCGGAATATTAATCAGAAAAACCCAATGCCAGCTGAGGTAAGTACTGATAATTCCACCTAAAGAAAGTCCGCTTCCGGAACCGATGGCAGCAAATGAACTGAAGATCCCAACCGCACGGTTTCTTTCCTGGTCTTCGGTAAAAGTATTGGTAACGATAGACATTGCGGAAGGCATGATGAATGCTGCACCCAATCCCTGCAATGCCCGAAATATGGCCAGCATTTCAAAGCCCGTGGATAAACCTGCGCCCAAAGAAGCCAGCATAAAAATGAATGAACCTGACAGAAAAATTTTCCTTCGCCCGATCTGATCCGAAAGCTTTCCGCCAATAATGAGAAATCCTCCGAAAAACAGCACATACAGGGTCTGGAGCCACTGAACGTTTTCGATACCGATACCAAACTGCTCCTGAATGGCGGGAATTGAAAGGTTAATAATTGCGATATCCAACGCTTCTACAAACGTTCCTGCCGATGCAACCATCAGTATGAGCTTCTTTCTGTCCATATAGTTCATTTATGCTGCAAAATTAGTTATAATAGAACATTTATTAAAATTTAACTTAGAATTTAGAACAAATTAAAAAATAATAACAAATTTAAAGAACATTTATTCTTATATTTAAACTTTAATATCGTAAAACAGAACAAATGGCTACAGAAAATTATATTCCGGATGAGAAAGATCTTGCCATCCTGAGAATTCTTCAGAAAGACGCCAAGCTGAGTGTGCGGGATATTGCGGGAAAAATAAACCTTAGTGCCACACCGACGCATGAGCGCATTAAAAGGTTGGAAAAATCAGGAATTATTAAAGAATACACAACGGTGGTGGATCGTAAAAAAGTGAATAAAGGAATGATGGTGATCTGCATGATCGCCCTGAATGCGCACAATAAAAAAATGGCAGGAAAATTTATTGAAGAAGTTTCAAAGCTGAAAGAAGTGGTTGAGTTCTACAACATCAGCGGAGATTTTGATTTTATGCTGAAGATCCTGGCTCCTAACATGGATGAGTTTCATGAATTTTTTGTAAACAAGCTCTCAGAAATTGAGGGAATCGGACAGACAAAAAGTATTTTCGTGATGAACAGCATTAAGGAAAGCGTACAGATTCTTTAATTCATTATTAATTAATTGATTATCTGTTATTAATCATCGTTTTTATTTTAATGCAATGATTCCGCAAGATTTTGTTTATTATGAACTGTTTTTAGGTTTGGAAGGCATTTCGGCAGTTTCAGGATAAGCTATAACACTCAGCGAAGAACTCGAAGGCCTTTCAATGATTACAGGCATCCATTTAAATTAATTATTAAAACAATATCTCATAAAATTCATTCCACACAAATTCAAAGATTCACCGTATTTAGAAAAAATATTAATATATTTGAACTGTAAACATGGTGAAAACTGCATCAATGGAGACCAACAAAAGGAAAGTTTTAATTATTGACGATCACAGTATTGTGAGGCAGGGCGTTTATCTGCTCATCAGAAAGCATTTTGCAAACACCGATATATTTGAAGCGTCTACATTAAGCGACGGGAAAGCAATCATTAAAAAGGAGAATATAAACTTCATCATACTTGATATTAATTTTCCCGAAGGCAACAGTTTAAATTTTGTTGAAAACCTTTCCATAGAATACGGCGACAGCATCAAAACGCTTATTTTCTCTGCGCTTGAAGAAACTATTTATGCATTCAATTTTATAAAAGCGGGTGCCCATGGATATTTGAGCAAGCTTTCCGAACAGGAAGAAATCGTAAGGGCATTTAATAAATTTTTTGATACGGGCAAATTTTTAAGCGATGAGCTTAAAGAAAGGCTTCTTGACAATATGATCCGAAAAAGCAGTATTTCACCTATCGAAATGTTGTCCAGCCGTGAACTTGAAATTGCAAGGCTTCTGGTTGCCGGATTTTCAAATAATGAAATTGCATCCAAACTTTACATCCACAAATCTACGGTAAGCACTTATAAGACCAGAATTTTTGAGAAACTTGGAATTAACAACATCCCTGCTCTTCTGAATATTTTCAATCTTAATTAATTATACTTCAAACGTTAAAATTATTTTCGTTCCTTCTCCTTTTTTGCTTTCAATATCAAAGGATACATCGATTAAAGGTAAAAGTTCCTTTACAATCTTCATGCCCAGCCTTGAGCCTGAGTAATCCTGAGCAGGTTTTATTTTTGCCAGCTCTTCTTCCGACATTCCAAGCCCCGTATCTTCAATGACCAGATCATAACGGCATTCATTGGTAATTCCGTAAATGTAAATAAAGCCCTGATCGGTGTATTTGATGGCGTTATCCAGAATATTGTGAATGACAATGCTTAAAACATCAGGATTGCTTACCAATACATCGTTTTCACTGATGTTATTTTGTATTTGGATAAATTTAAAGTCTGCAGTATTGGTAAATAGCCGCATTCTTTGGAAAATAAAATCCCGCAGCTTGATATTTTCCCTGGTTTTATAATTATCGTAAATAAAAATTTTATTGTAATTGATGGTGGAATCTATAAAATCAAGGATCTGTGCAGAAGATTCTTTTATGGATGCAATGACCTTTTTTTCATAGCAATCATCATCAATACTATCTTCAAGAATTTCGGTACTCATATTGATAAATTTGAGCGGACTTTTGATATCGTGGCTTATAGCAGCCACAAGCTTTTTTTGCCGGTAAAGCTGTGCATAGAGTTCTTCCCGGGTTTTCGATAATGAACCTATTGTTTCTTTGAGCTCCCGGGTTCGTTCATCAATCTTTGCATTAAGAATGAGAGATTCTTTTTCAATTTGTTTCAGCCTTATCCTGTAAAACGAATAAAATATCAACAGCATTATTATAACTGCAAATAACTTAAAAAAAGTTGTTTCCCAGAATGCCGGTTTTACAAATATCTCAAGTGTTTTATAATGATAATTTGACGAAAAATCTTTCAGCTTCCTTACATATATCCTATGATTTCCATGAGTAAGGGAATTTATACTGATAACCCTGTTATCCGGCAACGGCTGCCATTTGTTATCGTCTATCTTATAATCGATATAATCGTTTCCCTGATTTCCGAAATTGATATAATCTACAAAAATTTTAACATATCCGAAATTATTTTCAAGATTTAGAACGCCGGCAACATTTTTTTCTTTTTCGTTAACCGCAACCCTGTCTATGTAATACTCTGAACCGGGCAGAACAGGAAAAGCATTTTTCGTGTTAATATATACCAGTCCGTTCATGGATGGAAATATGGCAAAGCCATTGTTTAGTAAGCCATTGACATTGGCCCCTCCATTAAATTCAGAAGTAAGCAAACCGTCTTTACGGCTGTATCGATGAATATAAAAATCTGAATTTTGCTTTATATAAGAGCGTATTAAAATATCTTTTTTTACCTGAAAAAGGCCTTTGTTTGATGACAGCCAGTAATAACCTTTCCCATCATCGATTACACTGTGCACGGATGACAGTATGCTGTTTTTCTTTGGCGGCCCATAAAGCCTGCCTTCTTTATAAAGATAGAGCCCTTTTCCGTATGTCTGTACCCAAAAAAGATTATCGTTGTTGTTATTTATACTTCTGAAACTTATGTCTTTGACGAGTGTTTTTCTGGTACTTTTCTTTTCATTAAACAAATAAAGCCCGTTGTGAGCTGCAAGAAGGAATTCTTCATTATCAACCTGAGCAATTCCTCTTACAGGAATATTGATTGCATAAAATTTCTCTCTTATAATTTCCTGATTTTTAACGACAATATAGCCGAGAAGATTCTTATTTCCCGAAAATAGCGAAATCCATATTTTATTTCCGGGAATGGTGCTGAATCCGTTTACCGCTGCGTCTTTACCGAAATATCGAAGTGTTTTAGCTTTATTTTGTGACCACAATACTATGCCATGTTCATTTTTCAAAATAAATTCATCTTTACCCAGTGCAAGAATGCCATAAGGGTCTCTATTAGGGAACTGAAGCTTCTTAACATATCCTTTTGAGCCGAAGATATCGCCTCTGCTTGTAATTATTTCTTCAGCACTGTAGGGTGCCAATGCATGAAAAATGGTTTGATCCGGAGCATTATAGGAATTGATAAAATTTTTCCTGATTAATAAAAATCCCTGGGAAACAGTACCGACGATAAGCGTTCGGGTAGGTTTATCATAATACATGCAGGTAACAGCAAGCCCTTTAATTGTTTTACTGCTACAGACGAGCGTAGATAATATCTTTTTATTTTTATATTCAATTAAATAAATTTTATTATCATTTCTAATCAGAAGCTGTTTGTTCGGCGTATTGATAAAGTAATCGAAGTCTTTTTTGCATACTATTCCAGACTGATGTTCCTCCACTAACCCGGTTTTTTCATTTTTTTCTATCACAGCATCATCCTTTAAATAGAACAGCTGGTTTTCCAATAAAAAGAAGCGGTAGAAGAGGTATCCTTTTACATTCCTTACGAACTTCTTCTTACCGTTTTTTTGGTAAAAAAGCTTATAGTTATCGATATAATAAAACTCATTCTTTGAGATATAAAAAAAGAATTTCCCTTTATGTATAAATTCAGGGCTTTCCTTTAAAACTTTCCAGAGATTCTCAGTACCGTGCGGTTTTAACTGTTTAAATATGAGTGAACCGGTATCAGAAATTACAGAAAATTTTCTTTTTGTAATAAGCGCGGGGATTTCTCCTGAATTATAAAATGTAAACAGCCAGTCGTCATCTGCAGAGCCATCTATCATCAGAGTTCTGTTTTCTACAGACGGAACATTGATATCGTAGGTGAGAAAACTTCTGCCGTCATATCTTACGATACCATTTTCGGTAGAAAGCCAAATGAATCCATATTTATCTTTTACAATAGATTTTATGGTATTTTGAGGAAGTTTGCTTTCATCAGCATTATACCATTTTTCATAGTAAGTTTCCTGCTGCGCAGAAAATCGCACAAATAGAAGGACGAGGGATAATAAGCAGAGATATTTCATATTGTGTTGCAATAAGACAGTTAATACTTGTAATACTAATACTACAGTGTGTAGTATAAATACTTAATAAATATTAAAATAGTATTACATACTCTATCTTTTCATAAAAATAACTTTGTGCTTGTAGTTTTACAGTTAGCTAACTATAAAATATACATCAAAAATACATTTTTTTATACTATTTCACATCAATAGTATGATAAAAATATTACAATTAAAACAAAATAATTAATACAATATTAAAAATAAAAACACAGCCTAAATATAGGAGCCTAAAAAAAGCAAATAATGAGAAAAAATTAACTTCGGATTTCCGGATCTTAAGATGGCCTGTAAAAGACAAATAGAAATCAGGTCATCTTTGGAAACGGTATAAGAAATGAATACAATACGTTTCAATAAGGAGTTGAATAATGATTACAACTATACTCAATTCTATGAAAGTATTATACGATTTAAAAAGAAATATTATGATTTTCACCATTTCATTATCACAAATTTACGAAAGGAAGCATCATAATCTTTTGAAATCGAAAAGAAATCAGATAAGTTTAAAAAGAAGAAATCATAATAATTAAACTTATCGTATGAAACGAAATCCCTTATAAGATTCTAAAACACATAATGATCAATAAGTATTCAGACATCGCAGAGATTTATACTCTGCAGTCTGAAAACTTAGATGAAGAAACAACAACAACCAAAAATATAGATGATGAAAAAAAATAAACTCCCATATACACAAATGTCTTCTTTAAAATTTTGAGTATATAATTTCCCAGATGATTTTAAGAGGTTCATTCTACGGAACGAATCGTTAAGCAGAATACTTTACTTCGTTCCGCAGCTCAAAACCCAAAGTGTATTGCATCTTTTGAAAGAAACTACCACTGGATTTAATCATCACACCTTGAGAATAATACAAATAAAATATTAACAACAACCCAAACTATTCTTTTAAGTATTCAGAAATCAGGCATCGGTATAAATAAAATATCAGTTTCACCCCCAGTAATTAGACAAAAAAAGTGTACTAAAATTGAAAATTAATAATGACTAACCTTCCGATGTCTGATTTTACAAGTTTACTTTTTTAATCGGCTCATTATTCAGCTTCATAAGAATTTAGTTTAGGATATCATAATAAATTTATGGAAAGATCTGTACCTAATTATAAAAGAATCTTCGAAGACATCATCAGCAGAAAGTGTCCTGAGAAATATGAGCTTTGTGCACACCTTCTTAATAAAAGTGAAATCTCTACGATGGATGTCCTTAAGCTTAATGATATTATATTTGATAAAAACAGAGAATCGGAAAGCACAAATCAAAAGCACAAAAGCTACGATACCGATACAATACATAAAATTCTTAATTACCAGAAAGAAAACAACCTCAGTAATGTTGCAGTATCAAAACACTTCAATCTAAGCAGAAGTACCGTAAGCAAATGGAAAAAAACATTTTCTTCATCTGCACAAAATAATTTTCTCTGAAGTATTTCTTCCGTTTCAAAAGGTCAAAAAGAACATACTAACAGCCTTTTTCAGAACAGATTCTTACTGTAAAAATGTTTCGGTACAATCAGGGTTTCAGCGATGTACGCAAACAGTGCAGAAAGTAAAATGTTTAATGCATTTACCGGGATAAATTGGTTGATAGTTTAATGATTCCCGCTGTTCTGAAAGGCTTTATTTATTATATCACTTCCCCTTTTTCTATAAAGATTGTTTTAAAATTTTTAAAGCGATAATTTTTCGAACCACAAACGAAATCTTTTCGTGTACCATTCGACTTTATTTTCATTAAAAAAAACATACAGCAGGGTTTTCTCTCCGTACCAGGTTTTTTTGAGCTGAAATATCAAAGTATCTTCATTGTCCATAACTCTTGTGTAAAGCTCAAAAGTAGCAAGCACTTCCTCCTTGCTCATGTGGTGAAGATTGGGAATGAAAGAATTTTCTTCACTTTTTTTAGCTCTTTTTTTCATTTCAGGTTATGTTTATGTTAATCACAATATTAGAGGTTACCATTAATCCTAAAGAAACGGCCATCCGTCATGCGGATGTGAAATGCAAAAAAATTTATATCAGATTTTCAGTATTGATGCATTTAATATGATCACAGTTAAATTTATAACACTTATAAAAAAAAGCCTGTACAACTTTATTGTTTCAATCCTCCTGATAATTATTACATTTTGTAATAATTATGTTACATTAATTCACCTGAGAGCATGTTTATACAACTTTTCTTATCAACTTACTTTTTTTCATTATCTCACTGAGCACAGCAATCCAAACAGTTGAAAATAAAAGTGAAAGACAGGTAATTCCAAGCCCTGATTTATAAAGACTATATTCTATAATCCCTGATTTATAGGCAACCGACAGAGCCAGAATTCCAAATTCACCCGTCTGCGACAGCAAAGCACCGCCATACCAACTTTCCTTCCAATTGAATTTCAACATCCTGAAAATTAATGCAGACATAATACTATTGCTCATCAAAACAAAAAAAGTTCCCAGAAGAATGATACTGAAATTGGAAAAAAGATAGGGAATATCAAGTCTTAACCCTATAGAAACAAAAAAGAGCGTAACAAAAAATACTTTAAAAGGTGCTAAAGAATGCTCCAGCCAGTTAAATGTCTTTACTTTTCCTACTAAAACACCAGCTATAAAACTTCCGAGCGCACTGCTCATTCCTGCTGCTTCAGCTACCAACCCGGAAATAAGACATACAAACAACCCAAAAAATACCTGCAGATCATGATCTTTTTCAATCGAAACGAAAAATTTCGGAAGCCTGATTTCACGCACTGTTCTGATCCTTTTGAGAATGAGGAAAATAGCACCGCACAACACAACCGGAAAAATGATACTGGAAATATGAAAATCATCCTTATTCCATGCTTTCAATAAAGTAAGCACAGGAGCCAGCAGCAGATCCTGGAATATCAATATATTCAAAACCATAATTCCGAAGGTAGTTTTCAAAGTCTTATGCTTGTTTAAAAATTCGCTGACCACCGCCGTACTGTTGAATATGAATAAAATAGCAATAAGCAAAATGCTGTTCATATGGAACCCGGCGAAATGCCCTACCAAAAATGCACAGGCTATGCTCAGAACAATCTTGATAAGTTGAGCTACAACCGGTTTTACAAGCAGACTCCTGTTATCCGGTACATTAATCTCCATTCCGAGGAAAAACATCAGCAGCAGAATTCCTATTTCACCGATTGTCTCCGTCTGTTCCGGATCTGTAAAAACTCCTGAAATATGAGGACCGAGAATAATCCCCACTAATATATAGGCAATAAGATAAGGCTGATTAAATTTTTTAAGAATAAACATAATTCCTAACGTTGTAAGACATAGGATTGATACTGACCAAAGTAATCCGTTCATAGCTTATTGTTTAGAATAAAATGAAACAGGTACGACAAAAATTGGTTTTCCCAAAAGGAAAACCAATCTATAAACTGAATAATAATTGATTATTGAACCTCAATAAGGCGAGGCGCCTGTTTTTTCGCTTTTTCCGATTTCGGAATGGTGAGTTTCAGAACACCGTTCTCGTATTTTGCTTCAATGTGCTCTTCATCCACTACATTCTCAGCAAGCTCAATGCTTCTTCGGAACGACTGATAACTGAACTCTCTGCGGATATAGTTCTCATCTTTTTCTTCCTTCTGATTTTTTCGTGAGGAAGAAATAGTGAGTAAATTTCCTTCCAGCGTAATTTCAAAATCCTGTTTCTCCATTCCCGGAGCAGCCAGTTCCACTTCAAAATTTTCGGTATTTTCACGGATATTCACCGAAGGAAGTGTGGTAAGGGTTGAAGAAAAATTGTTGTTGCCCCAGTTAAAAAGTTCGCGGCTAAAAAAGTCATCGAACAGTGTACGTGGATTTGCAGGGAGCAAACTGCCATTGTTTCTCTTAACGATTGACATAATGTACGAGTTTTTAAAGGTTAAACAATATACTAATGATCGTAACACTTTAATTACAAACAACATACCACCATTAAATTCTGAAATTTTGTCATTTTTAAACTGAAAAACTGACAGTCAGTATGAAAAAATTTCACTCTGAAATCACTTAAAATTGCCAAAGAAATCCAGCATCGATTGTAAAGCCGTTTCAGAATGCATGATCTCACCATTCTTAACGGATTCTTCTGCAGCTAAGGATGCTCTAATTCGCATTTCCGATTCATAGCCGGCAATAGCTTCTTGTACTGTTGAATAGTTTTCCGAGGTTAAAAATTTGCTCAGATCCAGTGCATCCTTCATCGCCATGTTCGCTCCTTCTCCCGCAAACGGAGGCATAACATGTGCTGCATCGCCAATCAGCGTAACATCTCCTGAAGGCTTCCAGTACTGATCCAACGGCATACAGTAAATAGGACGTGGAATGAACGGTACCTCCGTACTTTTAAACAATTCAAGCCAGATGCTGTTCCATTCAGGATATGTTTTTTTATACCAATCAATGACTTCAGCCTTATCGGAATAATTCAGTCCGTTTGTGGAGTTCCAATTTTCATCAGCCTTAAAACTGGCATAAAAACCGATTGCTCTTTTTCCTTTTTGTCCGATCAGCAGATTTTTCTGGTTTCCGAAAGCCATAATTTTTCCGCCTTTCAACATCTTATTAATTTCAGGAGCATTCACATCAGCATCCGGAATATTTCCCTCCAACATTACAATTCCCGTATAGAAAGGCTTGATTTCCGTGATATAAGGACGGACTTTTGAATTTGCACCATCACAGCCGATCACAATATCTGCATATATTGGAGGCTGATTTTTAAAATGCAGCATCCAGCCTTCACTTTCTTTCTCCATCGACACAAAATGACTGTTCCACACTACGGTATTTTCATCCAGGGAATTCAGAAGGATTTTTCTTAAAGTTCCTCGGTCGATTTCCGGCCGGAAGTGTTCTTCTTCAAAATTTTCATCAGATTTAATATCATCGCTGAACCAAACCTTCGCCTGTTCATCCATGATCTGCGTTTTATCCGCTCCAATCATAAAGTTTTTCTTAAATACTTCCAGCAAACCTGAAGCACGGATTGCAGCCAGTCCGGAATCCTGATGCATATCAAGCAGAGAACCCTGAACGCGGGCATTTTTATCAAAATCTCTTTCATAAACTTTTACCTGTACTCCTTTCATCTGTAAAAGTCTGGCCAGTATTAATCCTCCGGGGCCGCCACCGATGATGGCAACGAATTTATTTTTTATCAGCATAGTTGTAAATTATGCTGCAAATTTATTTCTTAGGAAAAACTAAAAATTGTAAAAATCGGTCATTATTGTTTTTAAAAAGCTCTTTTGGTGAAACGCCTGAAAGTTTTTTAACATCTTTGATAAAATGCGACTGATCCGAAAAATTGAGCTGGGGAAAAAGAATCCCATCTTTAATATACTCTAAGGATTTCTGAAAACGCAGTATTTTGCAATACATTTTCAAGGTAACGCCCAAATATTTTGTAAAATATCGGTTGATCTGTCTTTCGCTCCAATGTATGGTTTCTGACAATTCTTTAATACTGATCTCACCGTTCGCCTCAAAAATAAGTCGGAATAAATTTTGTTTTCGTTCATCAATTGAATTGCTGAGATGCTTTTTTATCACATCGGAAGCTTTGCAGCAAAATTCTTCAAAATTATCGAGATCCTCTTCCCGGAAACCCCAAAAATTTTCAGGAAGTTCTTTTCCGTTGTTGACCAGTTTAGCAATTGATTCATTAAGAATATATTCCAACGCCAGCGGATTAAAACTGATGGAGAAAAACATGGAAATATTCTGCTGCGGCATCGTTTTAGGTTTTGTTTCAAGACCCATCAATACTGTAAAAAAACAGCCGTCTGTTGTACGGCATAAAAGAAGATCAATTCTTCCATTCGGAATGATGACTCCTTCTTTGCAATGGGAAATATTGCTTAATGAAGAAAATCCATATACAAAATCAGCAAGCTGCTCGGCTGGCTTTTTAAATTGATATTGTAGGGATGGGTGCATTTCTTAGGACAATTTCTACAATAAGTTATATTGATCCGTTACTTTCCGATACAAAACTTAGAAAAAATATTCCCCAAGACCTCATCATTCGTTACCTCACCGGAAATTTCTCCAAGATGCTCCAGCGCATTTCTTAGCTCGTAGGCTAGAAGTTCGGTGGAGATCTGGAAAGAGATGGCTTCGTTAACTTTATCCACAGCATTCAGAGATTTCTGCAGCGCCTCAAAGTGTCTCTGATTAGTAATTACCACATTATTTTCCGAAGATTTTAACTGCTCAACGTAAGAGGATAATTCATTCTTCAGATCTTGGATGTTTTGATTTTCTATCGCAGAAATCGTAATAAATTCAAACTCATGATCAATCTCTTTTCTGAAAATATCTTCCATTTTTTCATATTGAGTCGGAACAACTTCATCAATTTTTGTAGCGCAGATAATAAGTTTCAGATCATCACGCAATAAAGATTTCAGCATGTCGATATCTTCAGAGAAATCTATCGTTCCTGCGTCTGTAAGATAAACAAGGATATTTGCATTTTCTACTTTTTCTTTTGCTTTTTTCACACCAATAGCTTCAATTTCGTCGACTGTTTCCCGAAGTCCGGCCGTATCGATAAGGCGAAAAGCATGGCCTTTAATATGCAGAATTTCTTCAATTGTGTCCCGCGTTGTACCTGCAATATTGCTGACGATAGCCCGCTCTTCCTTTAACAAAGCATTCAGAAGGGTAGATTTTCCGGCATTGGGTTTTCCTATGATGGCCACTGCAGTTCCATTTTTAATGGCATTTCCGTACTGGAAGCTTTCAATTAAAGAATGAAGCTTTACCTCAATTTTATTCAGCAGCTGCGTCAATGCAGATCGGTCTGCAAATTCCACATCTTCTTCTGCAAAATCCAGCTCCAGTTCTATAAGCGAAACAAAATTCAGAAGATCGGTTCGCAGCAGGGAAATTTCATTGGTAATTCCACCCTTTAGCTGACTGATTGCCACTTTTCGGGAAGCCTCATTTTCAGAAGCAATAACATCGGCAATTGCTTCGGCTTGGGAAAGATCAATTCTACCGTTGATAAAAGCACGCAGGGTAAATTCTCCGGCTTTTGCCATCCTTGCGCCATTTTTAATGAGCGTTTCCAGAATACGCTTACCAATGTGCGGAGATCCGTGAAAAGCAATTTCCACCGAATTTTCTGTTGTAAAGCTTTTAGGAGCCAGAAAAATAGAAAGCATCACTTCATCAATCGCTTCATCACCATCCATAAAATATCCGTAATGGATCGTGTGCGATTTCTGTTTCGATAATTTTTTTCCCGGAAAACTTTTCTGAACGACCGGTAAAGCATCGTTTCCGGAAACCCGGATGATTCCCAAAGCTCCTACTCCGTTGGCCGTAGCCAGTGCACAAATGGTATCGTTATTCATGGTGCAAATTTACGTTTTTCACCGCAAACAAAAATATCCTTTTTCTATTGCGGTCATTCATAAAACTCAAATCTTAAACGCTAAGCCCACAAACCGAATCAGGAGCTTTTTCCGGCTTTCCGCACTCGCTATTTAGATTGTTTCGGGGGGGGGGCTTCGCTGC